>DASZWE010000236.1:0-30389 GCA_035546735.1 Puia sp. | reverse complement strand
AACAATCCCCCGTAAAGATCATGGCCGACGAAAGTGTCTTTGATCATCACGATGCCGGGCGACTGATACGAGAGCAGGCCTGCGATTATATCAATATAAAATTTGCCAAATCAGGCGGCATCCTCGAAGCCATTCAGATCAACAGCTGCGCGCAGCAGCACCATATCCCCTGCATGATGGGCGGTATGCTGGAAAGCCGGGTTGCCCTCACCGCTTTTGCACATTTTGCGCTGGCGCATGACAACATCATCTTCCACGATATGGACACCTGTCTCCTGGGTCATAAGACCGACCCCGTCACGGGCGGCGTACAATACAAAGGCTATTTCCTGGAAATTCCGGATACCCCCGGCCTTGGCGCCGATGTGGAGGAAGAATTCCTAAAACAATGCGAGATGGTTACCATTTGACAGTTGTCCTCACCGCAAATGGCGTAAATAATATTCGGGGTTATCTAAAAAGGTCTTGGTGATGCGGTAATGATCCGTCTCTTTATATTTCACCTGCTGCATACCGTCTTCCTGTATCTCATATAACATGGCTTCCGGGATGCCCATCAGGATGGGAGAATGGGTTGCTATAAGGAACTGAGCGCTTTCTTTCTTTAATACATCCAGGATAAAGGCGATCAGGGACAACTGTTTTAGCGGGGAAAGCGCGGCTTCCGGCTCGTCCAGCAGATAAATCCCCTTATCCTGTATCCTCGTCTGTATAATTTTCAAATAGGCTTCACCATGAGAGAAAGCCTGCATGTCTTCACCGTAGTCCCTGCGCATTTGTCGGAGAGTGTGATTCATACTTTCACTCATGCTCAGCTCCTCGATGATCGAATCCTTTACTTTCCCCTTCAATTCATCCAGATCTGGTCGATTTGCCCGAACCGTTGTCTCCCACAAAAATCGTGACCCTGGTATCCAGATCGACCTGCTTCGCAAACCTGACTGCCGCAATATTAAAGGGGAACGGCTGTTGTTTATCCGTATTGATCGAAAAAGACTTTATAAAGGGCATATAAAGAATTGAAATTGCGTACCCCGGCATCTAAGGCCTCTCCTCCAGTATCCTCCCCGCCTCCTGGTCCTTATATTCCCGTATCAGCTCCTTCAGCGTCCCCTTCAACGACGCCGCCAGCTTCTCATACCCCGCCTGCCCATACAGGTTATGCACCTCATCAGGGTCCTTCACCAGATCATACAGCTCCCAGCTATCCGATGGCCCATAAAACCGTACCAGCTTATACCGCTCCGTCCGCACCCCAAAATGCGGATACACATGATGCGGCTGCGGGTATTCATAATAATGGTAATACATCGCCTTACGCCAGCCCGCCTTGCCTCCTTCACCGCCCCTAACCAACGGCAGGAACGAAGTACCCTGCACCTCCGCAGGCGCCTTCACCCCCGCAATATCCAGCAAAGTAGGCGCCCAATCGATGTTCAACATCAGCTGGCTCACCGAGCTCCCCGGCTTGATCACCCCCGGCCAGCGCATCATAAAAGGCGTCCGTAACGATGGCTCATACATCCATCTTTTATCAAACCAGCCATGCTCTCCCATATAAAAACCCTGGTCCGAACAATAGACCACCACCGTATTGCGGGCCAGCCCCGTCCTGTCCAGATACGCCAGCAACTTGCCGATATTCCGGTCCATCGAGCGGGCCACGGATAAATAATCTTTCAGATACCGTTCGTATTTCCACCGCACCAGCGCCCGGCCCGTATCATGCCGCGTATCGAACTCCTTGCTGATCTTATTTTCGTAGTAGTCGTAAAAAGCCTTCTTCTGAGAAGGAGTAAATCTGTTATAGATACCACTGTGTACATAATCGGCATGTACCTTCAGATCTTCTTTCAACCGCATGGTCTTGTCGATGGTCATGTCCTGGTCCGCAGCCGCCACCCGCCCGGCATAATTATCAAAGAACGTCGAAGGCAGGGGGAAATCCTTGCTGTCGTAGGCGCCCAGGTCCTGTATATCCGGCAGCCATTCCCTATGCGTGGCCTTCTCCCCTACGATAAGGCAAAAAGGGCGGGAAGTATCCCTTCCATCGAGCCAGGAAGTAGACAGCTGTGTGATCAGGTCCGTGACATACCCTTCCATCCGTACCGTATCCTGAGGCCCGATGATGTCGGGATTATAATATTGCCCCTGCCCGCGGAGTATGCGGAAATAATCGAACCCGCGCGGCAGATTACCAAGATGCCACTTGCCGACCCAGGCGGTCTGGTACCCATTCTCCTGCAACAGCGCCGGAAACAGGAACTGATCCGTATTGAATCGCTTTTCATTTAGCTTATACCCATTCATATGGCTGTACTTCCCTGTTAGTAAGGTCGCCCTGCTGGGCCCGCAGATGGAATTCGTGACCAGGGCCCTGGTAAAGACCACCCCTTCCCGGCCGATCCTGTCGATATTGGGTGTTTGCGCCAGCTTGCTCCCATAAGCGCTGATAGCCTGGTAAGCATGGTCGTCCGAAATGATAAAAATGATATTGGGACGACGTCCCCGGGTTTGCGCCTCACCGGTCATCCACCAGGTGAGAAACAGAAGAAATAAAAGTCGGCATTTCATATCCAAACCTACGTTAATTGACACAATACCTTAGTCTTTTTTTTGCGGGTGCTGATCCAACAGCTTCTTCCTGTATTCCTCGGGCGAGCTTCCCGTCTTTTCCTTGAATAATTTGGAGAAATAAAAGGCGGATTCGAAGTTCATGCTGAAGGCTATCGCTTTGACACTTTTTGAATGATCCGTCAATAACGCTTTTGCCTTTTCTATCTTTAATTGTATGATATATTGGTTCGGAGCGATGCCTGTGTATTTCTTAAAGGCCCTCCGAAACCACGCATAGCTGATATTGAGCTCTTCGGCCACTTTCTCGATGACTATATCATGATCGATATTCGTTCTGAAAATGATCCGCGCCTTGTTGATAATGCATTCAGTAGGGTCTTCGGGTTCGAAGCTGCGCTCCTTCACCAGCGAAAGGACTTTTCCAAGCAGGTGGAACACCATACCGGAGACCAGTTGCTGATAGCCTGTCTTCTCGTCCCTCGTCCTATCCACGATCTCACTAAGCAGCTGAATGACAGTATCATCAAATCCGATGGACAGTACCGGGTTCTTGGGAGATAAAAAATCATTCACTACCAGGTCCTCTATCACTTTGCCCTTGAATCCTACCCAGAACTCATCCCATCCCATTTGCTCATCAGGCTTGAATCGGTGCCATTCATTCGGAAATAATATAAAGATAGATCCTTCTTTTATATCCAGCTGCCCGCAATTGGCGGACTCGAATTTACCCGTGCCGCTGGGAATATAGATCAGCTGGTATTCATCCAGCACCCTTCCCGTCTGCCAATTGAAATTGTGGTGATCGGGATGATCAGGTGCGGGATACGTACTATGCTTGCTGATGCTGTTGCAGCCCGCATTCAGCACACAGATACCCCATTTTTCATCAGCCTCGCTCGTAGGCAGGTATTTATAGAAATTATTCATCTCAGCCAGTTAGCGTATCAAAAAGTATTATCGAAAGAGCAGTTTGTGTATTGCTTTCCAAACATATGAAAAATATTTTTGGGAACTAAATTAACAAAATTGCCTGCTTATGAAGAACAAACACTCTCTACTTCAGCTCTTCTGCTTTACAGGGTTATGGCTGCTCTTCTCCTCTATAGCTCAGGCCCAGTCTCCACAAGTCAGCGGCTCCATCAAAGATGAAACAGGGGCCGCGGTACAAGGAGCCGACATCATAATAAAAGGGTCTGCAAAAGGTGTGCAATCGGGCCCAACCGGGAAATTCACTATCCCGATCCAGGGCGCTTCCGCCACACTTATCATTAGCCACGTAGGATTCGCCACCCAGGAAATTCCCGCATCCGCTGGAAGCACACAGGAAATAGTCCTCAAAAGGAATGCCAGCGCTTTAAATGACGTGGTGGTCATTGGTTATGGCACCCAACGCAGAAGAGAGGTTACAGGCGCCGTCGCCGTCGTGGACCTCGCGGCGACAAAAGATGTTCCCGTAGCCAACCCCACCCGTTTGCTGGTAGGACAGGCGCCCGGCGTCACAGTGAGACAAGCCACCGGCAGACCCGGCGGCGAATTCGAGATCAATGTGCGCGGCCTCGGTTCGCTGGGCGCCGGCAGCGCGCCCCTCTATGTTGTCGATGGATTCCCCGTCGGGACAAGCCTGGGGCAGAATTTCAACGGCAGCGACATTGAAAATATCACTATCCTGAAAGATGCTGTCTCCACCGCCATCTATGGAGCCAGAGGCTCTAACGGCGTTGTACTGATCACTACAAAAAATGGAAAGCCGGGAGCTCCCGTCCTCAACGTCAGCAGCACCTACGGCATACAGAACATCCCCTCCGGAAGAAAAGTAAAGATGCTCGATGGACAGGAATTCGCACAGTTCAAAAAAGACATCTTCATGGACAAGATCCGATACTTCGAAAACAGGGAGCCTGACATCACCGAAGTGCCGCTGGACTACCGGTATCCGGAACAGGTAAAAACATCTACCAACTGGTTTGACGCCACTCTCCACGACAATGCTCCTTTCTCGAACTATTACGCGTCCCTGTCCCAGGGCAATAACAACATCCATTCCTTTCTTTCGGCAGGCTACACCCGACAAGAAGGTATCCTGCTCAATACCAAATTCGATAACCTCTCCGTACGCGGCAACATCGATGGCAAGGTCAACGACAACATCAGCATGGGCCTGCGGGTCAACGCCGACCTGGCCTCTAACAACCTCGCACAGGCCACGGAGGGCAGGGACAATATAGTAGGTGCTTCGCTGATCGCGGACCCCCGCGATCCCATTCGCAACCCTGACGGCTCTTACTTCGCCTATATAGGCGGTCACGACGGCGTATTTGGATTTGCCAATCCCGTCATGTCGCTGACAGATATCCAAAGCAGGTCGAATATCGGCCAGATGGTGGCCAATGCCTTTATAGAAATTTCTTTCCTGAAGAATTTCAAGTTCAAAAGCTCCCTCAACGGCTTGCTGAACTATAACAGCTACAAACAGTTCGTTCCTTCCTATATCCCGGGCGAAAATGCACCGCCTCCCAGATACGCAAGCGAGACGGATCAGCAGATCAACACCCGGAACTACTCCACCGACCAGCTATTGACGTACAATAATACATTTGGGAACCATCGCATCAATGTGCTGATAGGCTACACCGCGCAGGATGAGAAAACCACTACCCTCAATGCCGGCGGCACCCAGTATGCCAACGATCTGACCCCCTTTCTTGGCTCGGCGGCGCTGAAAACAAACGGCTCCGGAGAATATGGCTGGAGCCTGGATGCATTCTTCGGTCGCATCAACTTTGTGTTTGCTGAAAAATACTTGTTCTCCGGCAGTTTCCGCAGAGAGGGCAGCTCCCGATTCGGAGAGAATGTAAAGTATGGTAACTTCCCCGCGCTATCGGCTGGCTGGCGCATCAGCAACGAGAAATTCATGTCCGATATCTCCTGGCTCTCAGACCTGAAATTGAGAGGCAGCTGGGGGATCACAGGTAACAATGGCATCCCGAACTATGGATCGCTGGCATTCATGAGCAATAACAATTATGTCCTCGACAATAACCTCGTGCGGGGCCAGGTAGTGAGCAATTTACCGAACCCTACCCTGAAATGGGAGAGATCCGGGCAGCTCGACCTCGGTGTCGATCTCGCCGCCTTCCGGGACAAGCTCACCTTCACCGCGGAATATTACAACAAGATCACGAACGATATGCTGCTGTCCATACCACTGCCCGCCATCTCCGGCTTCACCAGCTATCTTGCCAATATAGGAAAGGTGCAGAATAAAGGTTTCGAATTTGCAGCACGGTATAAGACAAAGGTTCACAGCGTTGGCCTGTGGGTCAACGGCAACATATCTATCAACAGGAATAAGGTGCTCGCGATCAATGGTCCCAACGACCAGCTCCTCGCCGGCGACTTCTACGGTGGATACAATATTTCCCGTCCCGGCTCCCCCATCGGCGCCATTTTCGGCTTCAGGATGCTGGGCGTCTTTAAGAACCAGGCCGACATCGACAAATCACCCTTCCAGGACGGAGCCATTCCGGGTGTATACAAATATTATGATGCGGATCATAATGACACCATATCCTATGACACGAAAGACATGGTCCAGATCGGCAACCCCTGGCCCAAATTCACGTACGGGCTCAGCATCGGTGGGGATTTCAAACACTTCGACTTCAGCGTCCTGATCAATGGCGCACAGGGCTACGACATCTACAGGGTCATCGAAGCTTCCACTATGAATATGGATGGCGTATTCAATGTGCTGGAAGAAAGCAAGCAACGCTACCGCAACGAACAGAACCCCGGCAATGGCAGATTGGCTACTACCAACACCTGGAAATGGGAGCGGGAAAGCAACTCCCGCTATATCTATAGCGGCAGCCATATGTGGATCAAGAACATCAGTATCGGCTATACATTCAATCCTGCTACTCCAAAACTCATGTTCAAATCCCTCCGCCTTTATGCCAGCGGTGACAATATGTTCCTCTTTACCAAATACCCTGGCTCCAACCCCGAAGTCAACAACAGAGGAGGTATCAATCCGGGCCTCGACGACGAAGCCTATCCATTGGCAAGAACATTCACATTCGGGGTCAATTTCACCTTCTAAATTATTACCAATGCGAATCATCATCATACGTCTGCTGGCCATTACCTTCACGCTTTCGTCGGTATCCTGCGCAAAAAGCTATCTGAATAAGACAGACCCGACCAAGGTCAGCACAGACGTCTTTTATAAAGACGCGAAACAGCTGGAGCAGGCCGTCAATGGAGTATACGGCGCCCTGCAGGGCATTGCCAATGATCAATGGATCACCAATGAGCTGCCTTCCGACAACACAACCATCGATTTCAATCCCGGCGACAGAGGTCAGTCGGACAGGATCGAAGCATTCGAGTTCTACACGATCAATGCCAACAGCACGAACCTGAACAGCTCCTACATCAACTATTACAATTCCATCTACAACGCCAACAACACGCTGGCAAAAATGCAGGGCGCCACCGGCCTGTCGGATTCGGTAAAAGCCGTCAACGAAGGACAGTTGAAGTTCATTCGCGCATACCTGTACTTTGAATTGACACAGTATTACGGCGATGTAATATTGATCACGCAACCCCTGGATAAGCCTTCCGACGCATGGACCTACCAAAGAGAGAAACAGGAAAATGTCTACGCCCAGATAGAATCCGACCTCAAGGACGCCGTAAACGATCTGCCCGTCAAATATCAGGCGGGACATATCGGAAGAGCTACAAAAGGCGCAGCCCTCTCCCTGCTGGGTAAAGTATTTCTCACCGAGAAAAAATATTCGGACGCCGTCACGACCCTGAACCAGGTCCTGCCGCTGGGATATGACCTCAACGACGACTACGCCGACGCTTTCAACCCGCAAAAAAAGAATGGCATCGAGTCCGTTTTCGAGATCCAGTACGATGCCGCCATCGATGGCGAATGGAGCAGCTTCATCTATACGTTTGCTCCCAGGTTATCCGCCGGCGCCGTCACGGGTTGGTCTCAAAGCAATCCCGGTGGATGGAATATCCCCACCAATGATATCATAAACACCTATGAAGCCGGCGATAAAAGAAAAGACGCATCCATCGGCTTGAACTTTCAAAGCCCCGTGACAGGTCTGACAGTACCTTACATAAAAAAATACGCTCATCCCCATGCCGTCTACGGACGTACAGATGACAACTGGCCCGTGCTGAGATACTCCGACGTGCTCCTGATGCTGGCGGAAGCCATCAACGAACAGGATAACAATCCAACGACAGATGCCTACACCTACCTCAACAAAGTACGACACAGGGCAGGCCTGGCGGATGTATCGGGGTTGAGCTATCAGTCCTTCAAAGACACGCTCGCCCATGAAAGAAGAGTGGAGCTGGCTTTCGAGAACTGGCGCTGGTTCGATCTCAAAAGGACCATGACGCCCGCGGAACTGACGACTTTTATAAATAATTACGCGGCAAAGGAGAAGGCAAATCCTACTGTGACCAGACAAGGGGTGCCTTACTCAAATACAGATTACGTATTTTCACAGTACGAAGCGCTTTTCCCGATACCCGCAAATGAGATCATTGTTAACCCAAAGCTTACACAAACTCCAGGCTATTAAATAAATATTTCATGAAATTACTGCACATCCTACCGCTTGTATTGATCTCCGTAAATGGCTACACCCAGAACACCCAGCCGACGCTGCACATCAGCTGGGATAAGGTAACCCACGTGTCCAGGACGACATCCACCCTCCAATTGGTGGAAAACCCGATGGTACGGCCCTCCTCTCCCATCCACAAACAAACTTTTACGGCGCTCAAAGAGCTCGGGGCAGACTACGTCCGTTATGTTCCCTGGTTTCCCTATCCGAAGATGGCCGTGGCAGAGCTGAAACCCCCGACAAAAGAGGCTACGTATTGGGATTTCACTTACCTCGACAGCACGATGAATGCGTTGATGGAAGCCACCAAAGGACACACGGTGGTCATCAATTTCAGCACTACCCCCGCATGGATGTGGAAGACGGCTTCCCCCGTGACCTATCCCGACGACCCTTACCAGGTCGACTGGAATTATAACCAGGGCGCAGAGTTGCGCGATACGACGGGGAAACAGCTGGCGGCATACTATGCCCGGCTCCTAAGCTGGTACACAAAAGGCGGGTTTACGGATGAGCTGGGTAAATATCACCAGTCAGGGCATTTTTACAAGATCCCCTACTGGGAAGTGTTGAACGAGCCCGACCTGGAACATCATCTCTCGCCACAGCATTACACAAGGATCTATGATGCCATCGTAAAACAGATGAAGCAGGTATCGCCGCAAACGAAGTTCATCGGCATGTCCCTGGCCTACGCAGTCGATCCCGCTTATTTCGAGTATTTCCTGAATGTAAAGAACCATGCTCCCGGCATCGTGCCCGAAGGCATCTCCTATCACTTTTATGCTACTCCTTCAAGGGACGACCAGACGCCCGCCGACTATCAATACACGTTCTTCGAAAAGGCCGGCGCATTCCTGGACAGGGTGCGATTCATCGAGAGCATTCGTAAAAGACTGGCTCCGAACGTCTTTACCACGATCAATGAGATCGGCAGCATTCTCCGCTCGCCCTCCGTGATCAAGCCCATCGAGCCCGAATACTGGAGCCTGTCGGGCGCCACATACGCATACATCCTGCTGGAGCTGACAAAAATGGGCGTCGACGTGGCAGGTGAGTCGCAGTTGGTGGGATATCCTACTCAGTTTCCCGATGTCAGCATGATGAATTGGGCCACCGGTCAGCCCAACGCAAGATACTGGGTGCTTCGTCTTATGCACGACAACTTCGCCCCGGGTGATAAGTTAGTAGAGACCTCCGGTCAGCCGGCCAATGTGATCGCTCAGGCCTTTATCACAAAGAGGGGAAAAAAGCTGCTCTTCATCAACACCAGGAATAAAGAAGTTACATTTTCCTTACCTTCGGAATTGAATAACATAACCCTTTTCGTCACCGATATTTCAACCATGGATAACCCGCCGGCGCAGTCTACCGTGACCAACGCCAGCATTACACTCCGCCCCTTTGCAGTTGCAGTAGCAGCTTTAAACTGATCTCATTATGGACCTGGGAACATTTAAGATCGGCCTGTTCGGTATTGGCCTGGACACATACTGGCCTCAATTTGAAGGCTTGAAAGACAGATTGGAAGGCTACCTGGAAATAGTGGCCGGTCACTTGAGAACGCTTCATCCCCTGGTAGTAAATGCCGGACTGGTAGACAATACCGATAAGGCGTTCCAGGCTGGCAAACTGTTCAGCACGGAAGACGTGGATATCATATTTCTCTATGTGTCCACCTATGCGCTATCCTCCACCGTCCTGCCTGTGGTACAGCGGGCAAAGGTTCCCGTGATCATTCTCAATCTTTCTCCCGAACCAGCCATCGACTATGCATCCTTCAACAGCCTGAAGGACAGAACGAAAATGACAGGCGAATGGCTGGCTTACTGCTCTGCCTGTCCCGTTCCCGAAATTGCCAACGTGTTCAAACGCACAGGCATACGATTCAACCAGGTCACGGGCATGCTTCACAATGACGAAGGATGCAGACGCGAAATAGAGGAATGGGTGGCCGCGGCAAAAGTCGCCAATATCCTGTTCTACAACCGCATGGGCTGTATGGGGCACTACTACAGCGGAATGCTGGATATATACACCGATCTCACAAAGATCTATGCTCATTTCGGCGGACATATAGAATTACTCGAAGTGGAAGAGCTGGCAGCGCTTCGTAAACAGGTCTCGCGTCCCCAAATAGACCAAAGGCTCGACCTTTTCAGGAAGGTCTTCGACATCCAGCCCGACTGTTCCCCGGAAGAGCTGGAAAAAGCCGCCATCACATCCATAGCCCTCGACAACCTGGTAGCCGCCCACAAGCTCGGCTCTATGGCCTACTATTACAAAGGCACGGGCAATCCCGAAAACGAAGAAGCTGTCAGTTCCATCATCCTGGGCAATTCCTGGCTTACAGCCAACGGCGTACCCGTGGCAGGTGAATACGAGATCAAGAATGCCATCGCTATGAAGATCATGGACTCCTTCGGTGCGGGCGGGTCTTTCAGCGAATACTATGCCATGGATTTCAAGGACGATGTAGTCCTGATGGGACATGATGGCCCCGGGCATATCGGGATCGCGGAAGGGAAGACAAAGGTCAGACCTCTAAAAGTATATCACGGCAAGGTTGGTAAAGGGGTGTCGGTAGAGATGATGGTAAAGAATGGCCCGGTGACCTTGCTTTCCCTCGTAGAAAAAGATGGAGACGGCATGCTGCTGCTCGTGGCGGAAGGCGAGTCCGTTCCCGGCCCCATCCTGGAGATTGGCAATACCAATAGCCGTTATAGATTCCCCATTGGCGCGCGACGCTTCGTCAACGACTGGAACAGCCATGGCCCCGCCCACCATTGCGCTATAGGCATGGGACATATCAGCTCCAGGATCGAAAAGCTGGGTTCCCTGCTGGGTATGGATGTTGTACGGGTATGTTAATTAGGCTTATATTTGCCCATGCAAATGAAAGCGAAGGCCTCCCGCGAATCGCTCATCGTCATGACTGAGCTCGTCCTGCCCAACGATACAAATGTGTATGGCAACCTGATGGGAGGCCGTCTCATGTATTGGATGGATATCGCCGCCGCCCTGTCCGCAGGCAAACATTGCAATGCCCCCGTAGTCACCGCCTCCGTTGACAATATCTCCTTCGAAAATCCTATCAAGCTGGGTAACGTGGTGCATATCGAGGCCAAAGTGACAAGGGCCTTCAACAGCTCGATGGAAGTGCATATGAAAGTGTGGGGAGAAGATCACTTGCAGCAGTATAAATACAAAAGCAACGAAGCCTACTATACCTTTGTCGCCCTGGATCCCAACAGGAGACCACGCCCCGTCCCCGAGCTCATCGCCGAGACGGAAGAAGAAAAGAAATTGTATGATGGTGCGCTCCGCAGACGGCAATTACGCCTGATCCTGGGCGGTAAGCTGAAACCCGAAGATGCGGGTGAGCTCAAAGCCTTCTTCCTGAAGAACTAAGCCGCCGGCTCATTCTTCCAGTGGTGCGCCCCCTTCAGCATAAAATCCTTACTTTGCTCGATGGCATCCATGACAGAGGCGAGTATCTCTTCAGCGGGTGCGTCATAATTGATATTCATGGGTGGCTTGAAAGTGACGGACAACAGCACGCCCCTCTTCTTAAATTTCAGACCGGTCTTATTAAAGGCCCTCCAGAAGCCACTGATCACCACCGGCACGACGATAGGTTTGTTTTGTTTGATGATAAGCGCCGTCCCCTTTCTTCCGGGAGCAAAAGCCTTGGTCGTGCCCTGGGGGAAGGTGATCACCCAGCTATCCTCCAATGCACGGGTGATCTTGCGGGTGTCGGACGGATCGAGCCCCCTCCTTACTTCCGTTCCCTTATTGGTCCAGGTTCGCTTCACGGTGAGAGCCCCCGCCAGCGTGAACAAACGGCTTACCCAGCTGCCCCGCATGGTTTCTTCCGCGGCCACATAGTATACATTGGTAAAAGGATTCAACAGATAATAGGGAATGCCCAATTTATTCTTCTTCCTCCACTTCACCGCGCAGAAGATGTGCAAAAACGTGATGACATCGGCGAAATAGGTCTGGTGATTGCTTACAAAAAGAACATTCTTTTTCGGCAGACTGCGCAGGTGCTCGGTACCGCTTATTTTAAGGCGATTTACGATCGTCAGACCCGGATAAGACACGAGGCCTACAACAGCATAGACCAGCTTTCGGACCAGACGAATTCTCTTTAATCGGTCGGTTAAGCGCATGTGTAGAGGGAGTAATCTTACCCAATTTACGTAAATGTTACGACAGACAAGTCTCCCTGGTCGACTTTTTGTGCCAGTATCCTGTTAACTTTGCCGGATATGGAATTGAATACCGTTATTTTCGACATGGATGGCCTACTGATTGATTCCGAACCCTATTGGCAGCAGGCGGGTATGGAGACATTAAAGGAATTCAACGTCACCCTCGCCCCCGCCCAATATCACCACACTACAGGCCTGCGCACGCCCGAATGGCTGGATTATTGGTTTGGTTATTACAATATCCCTAAGAACAATATGCAGGCGGCCGTGGACGCCCTCCACGCCAATGTCTTCGAAAAGATAAGGGCAAAGGCGGAACCCCTGCCCGGCGTCGACTATATCTTCCCCTATTTTAAGGAGAAAGGATTTCGTATCGGGCTGGCAACATCCTCTCCCCTGTCCCTGGTGGATATAGTGGTGGACAAGCTGAAGATCGGCCACTACCTGGATGCAACCGCTTCAGCCGAACACCTTCCCTTCGGCAAGCCCCATCCACAGGTCTATATGGATTGCGCCGCCGCCCTGGGCGTCTCCCCCTTGCAATGTATATGTTTCGAGGATTCCTTCAATGGATTGATCGCCGCCAAGGCAGCACGCATGCGCTGTGTCGTCATACCCGTGGCCGATCAGTTCGCCCTGCCTAAATGGGGCGCCGCCGACCTGAAATTACATTCTCTGTCAGAATACAAAAACCCCGGCTGATGCCGGGGTTCTTAATATACTTAAAAGAAAAGCTTAGTGCGCAGCTTGATCGCCACCACCTTGTCCTTTCTCTTCCTGCTTCAGCTTTTCCTTGATAGATGCCAAAGCGCCCAGGTCTCCAAGTGTCGGCTTTTCAACCTTCTGCTGGAGGTTCTTGACAGCTTTACGCGTCTTGTCGGCTTCAGCACGGGCTTCCTTCTTCAGGGCTTCCTTCTCTTCCATCTTGCCTTGTTCCCACAGACGGGTATGCGACAATACGATACGTTTTTCATTACGATCGAACTCGATCACCATGAACTGTGCCGTTTCATCAGCTACGATCTGCTTGCCATCTTCCTTGTTCAGGTGACGGTTGGGAGCAAAACCTTCCAGACCATAAGGCAGCTGTACAATAGCGCCCTTGTCGTCCTTGCGGATAACAGTGCCCTCATGGACAGAACCTACAGAGAAGGTTTCTTCCAGGGCATTCCAGGGATCTTCTTCCAGCTGTTTGTGTCCTAACTGCAGCTTACGGTTGTCCTTGTCGATACCCAGGATCATCACGTCGATGTGCTGACCAACCTTGGTATACTCGGAAGGATGATTAAAGCGCTTGAGCCAGGAAAGGTCGCTGATATGGATCATACCGCCGATGCCGGGAGCCAGCTCCACAAACACACCGTAAGGAGTGATGTTCTTCACCAATCCGGTATGACGGCTGCCCTGCGGGAATTTCACTTCGATGGTATTCCAGGGATCTTCGCTCAGTTGCTTGATGGAAAGGCTCATCTTACGCGCCTCCTTATCCAGGGTAACAACCTTGGCCTGGTGCTCGTCACCCAGCTTGAAGAATTCCTTGGCATTGATCGGAGTGTTGGCCCAGGTGATCTCGCTCACGTGAACAAGACCCTCTACGCCAGGCATGATCTCCAGGAAAGCACCGTAATCTTCGATATTTACGACCTTACCCTTCACGATCTCGCCTTCCTTGATAGTCTCAGGCAGCACATCCCACGGATGCGGGGTCAGCTGCTTCAGACCCAGGCTGATACGCTTCTTGCCATCGTCGAAATCCAGCACCACCACCTGCAGCTTCTGGTCCAGCTTCAGCACTTCGCTCGGATGGCTGATACGGCCCCAGCTGATATCCGTGATATACAGCAGACCATCCAATCCGCCGAGATCCATGAACGCGCCAAAGTCGGTGATATTCTTGATCGTACCTTCCAGCACCTGGCCTTTCTCCAGCTTGCTGATGATCTCTGCACGTTGTGCTTCGATATCGCTTTCGATAAGTGCTTTGTGAGAAACTACGGCATTCTTGATCGCTTCGTTGATCTTCACGACCTTGAACTCCATGGTCTTTCCGACAAACTGATCGTAGTCGGTAACAGGCTTGACGTCGATCTGGCTTCCGGGCAGGAACGTCTCCATGCCGAACACATCTACGATCAAACCACCCTTGGTCTTGCTGGTAACAGTACCGGTAACAACTTCGCCGGTCTTGTGCACTTCCACGATCCTTTCCCATGCACGCGTGATACGAGCCTGTTTGCGGCTCAGGTGCAGGTGACCTTCCCGGTCTTCTTTTTCTACAACCATCACTTCCACTTCATCACCCGTCCTCAAGTTGGGCGTGTCGCGGAACTCGTTCAGAGAGACGAGACCGTCACTCTTGAATCCGATGTTTACTACCACGTCGGTCTTGGTCATGCCCACTACAAGGCCCTTTACCAGCTCGCCATCCGTGATAGCTACGAATGTGTTGTCATACACTTTGTCGTACTTCTCTTTTTCCTCCTTGGTGTACGCAGCTACATTCCTCTTGTCGATGCTCCAGTCGAAATCATCGTGCGCTGTTTGCACGAAAGCAGGCGCTTTTGTTGTCGCTGTAGCTTCGGCAGCAGCAGTGGCCACTTCCGACTCCTGTCCTTCAGCGTTTGGGTTAACAATATTGTTTTCAGACATAATATAAAAACCCGATTATTTTGTTCGGGCCTGCAAAGATACGAAAAAAATATCAAAAAAGACTCTCATAAATGCTCTGTAGATCAGCCAATTACAAATCCGTTGTGTCACTTTTGCCACAGCGAATAAAATTCTCATCCCAAAATATTTTTTCCAAATAAGAAAATAATTATTAATTTTAACACACCAAATTGCGAAGGCATGAAACCATCATTAATCCTTAAACTATTAAAAATGGTTATTATCTCGAGACCTGTCCTTCGCGATTTCATAGCCCGGTACCCATTGAGCGCAAATGCGCTCAATGAATGGTACAACAAGACGACCAGGGGCGACTGGGGGCGCTTCGCCGAAGTGAAACAGACCTGGAACAGTTGTGACGCCATCGGCAACGACAGGTATGTTTTTGATATAGCAGGGAATAACTACAGGCTCATTGCAATGATCCACTTTAAAAAAAGGACATTGTATATCCGCCGGGTACTGACCCACAAAGAATATGATATGCTCAACAAACGTGGCGAACTAAATACATTATAGGAGGACTACAACATGGTTAAGAACAACATGGTAAAAAAGATCACCACCAGGCAACAATACCATTCCGCGATGGCCGATATCGAAGGCTATCTCCAGAAAGGTTTCTCCAACCTCACCACAACAGAGGAAGATCACCTCGAAGAACTATCCAAGGCAGTAGAAGCATGGGAGCTCAAAGAGTTTCCCATGCCCATGCAGCCCTCATTTCCGGATATACTTATTTACATAATGCAATTCAAGCGCTACACCCAGTCGGAGCTATCGGAAGATCTCTCTATCTCGAAATCTTTACTGTCCGAGATCCTGAATGGTAAAAAACAGCCCAACCTGAGCATCGTGGTCAACCTTCATAAGAAGTTCGGCATCGACGCCAACGTGCTGTTGGAAAGCGTCTCCGGCTGACCCTCACTTCACGTTCACACCCCTTATCTCCGACCACGTCGGCTCTATCCGCCGCTGGAACGTCCACAAATGACCGAACGGATCCTGCACCGTCCCCTGCCGCAACCCGTAAAAATGGTCCGTCATCGGATGCAGCAACCGGGCCCCCGCCGCCACAGCCCTGTCCACCAATGCATCCGGGTCAGCCGCATACACCACCAGCTCCACCGTCGTCCCCTGCACCTGCTCCGGACTTACACCCGAAGAGCCCGGCATCTGCTCATGTACATAGAACTCGGCTCCTCCCAGCATCAGCTCCACAATATGGATGCTGCCATCATCATTGGAATATCGGTTCAGCTCCTCCACGCCAAAAGCTTTCTTATAAAAATCCAGCGCAGGCGCCACCACCCTCACTTTCAGCTCCGGTGCAAATCTTATGTCCATATATGCAAGGTTTAAAGTAGTTGCAGGGTCTTCGCCACGATCCACCCGCTCGTCCATGCATGCTGAAAGTTAAACCCTCCGGTGACCCCATCCACATCCAGTATCTCCCCGGCAAAAAATATTCCCGGGATCCTTTTGCTTTGCATCGTAGCAGGGTCCACTTCTGCCAGCTTCACCCCTCCAGCCGTCACAAACTCCTCTTTAAAGGTAGTCTTTCCCGCCACAGCAAACTCTCCCGCGGCAAGGAATCTCACCAGCTTATTTGTCTCCTTCGCCGGCAGATCCGCCCATCTCAGGTCACTGCGTATGCCACAAGCCCCCAACGCATATTCCCAAAGTCTCGCCGGCAGGGCGAACGGATTCTTGCCCCCTACCTTCCCACCCGCCCATTCATACCGCACCACCTGCAGCCGCTCCCGCACAACGTCCTCCGTCAGCTCACCCGTCCAGTTCACCTGGGCCGTAAATCGGTATCCAACAGCCGCCAGTTCCCGCGCACCCCACGCAGACAGCCGTAACACAGCCGGTCCGCTCATCCCCCAATGCGTGATCAGCAAAGGACCCTTTTCCTGCAGCTTCGATCCCGCCACCCGCACACGGGCATCAGGCACCGACACGCCCATCAGTTTCGTGATACCATTATCCGGCATGTTAAAAGTAAAAAGAGAAGGAACGGGCTCCTCGATGGTATGCCCGAGATCACGTATCCATCCAAACATAGGTGACTTGGGGTATCCGCCACAGGCTATACAGACAGCATCAGCCCCCAATAACCGGTCCCCCGTAAGATGTATCCTGAAAGGCTGGCCAGGTTCGATTTTCACCACCTCCGCACGCATCCGTATATCCACCCCATAAACCGACGCCTCCTTCATGAGACAATCGATAATGGTCTGTGAAGAATCGCTGACAGGGAACATGCGCCCATCCTCTTCCGTTTTGAGCTCAACGCCCCTGTCCTCAAACCACCGTACCGTATCTGTAGTAAAGAATTGATGAAAGGCCTTCCGCACAAAATGACCGCCACGGGGATATCGTTTGATCATCTCCCCAATATCATAACAGGCATGCGTAACGTTGCAACGACCACCGCCACTGACCTTTACCTTGCTCAGCAGCTTGCCCGTCTTCTCCAGCAATATGACATGGATCCCCAGTCTGGCCGCATTCACTGCACAAAAGAGTCCGGCAGCGCCGCCTCCGATGACGACCAGTTTCTTTTTCATTGCGGCTGTACCAACGCAGGTCGCTTCGATTCGGTAAACAGATAGGGATTGCTCATCTCCGCGGCCTCGATAATACTATAGTCCGAAAGAATATCCGGATTACCCTTCCGGATCGCCACATCATGCTCAAAATGCACCGAAGGCTTATGATCCGCCGTACGTACAGTCCATCCATCCCGCTCGGTATAGACCTCTTTCTTTCCAAGATTGATCATGGGCTCGATAGCCAGCACCAGCCCTTCTTTCAGCTTGGCTCCCGTACCCCTTCTGCCATAGTTGGGCACCTGCGGCTCTTCATGCAGATGCTTGCCCAGGCCGTGTCCCACCAGCTCCCGCACAACTCCATAACCATACTTCCGCTCGGTGTGCTCCTGGATAGCATAGGAGATGTCTCCTACCCTGCCGCCCGCTACAGCCTTCTCGACGCCTTTATAAAGGGATTCCTTTGTCACACGGATCAACTGCATGACCTCGGCGCCAGGATCGCCCACGGCGAACGTATACGCATGATCCCCATGCCACCCGTTCTTGATCACCCCGATGTCCACGGAAATAATATCGCCCTCCTGCAATGGCTTCTCATTGGGGAACCCATGTACCACCACATCGTTGACGGAGATACAGGAATTATAAGGATAGCCCCTGTAGTTGAGGAAAGACGGAATGCCCCCATTGTCCCGGATATATTCCGCTATCAGTTTGTCCAGCTCCAGGGTCGTAATCCCGGGCTTTATTACCTTGGCCACTTCTGTCAGCGTCCGGCTGACAAGGAGGGCGCTCTCCCGCATCGATGCTATCTCTGAAGATGTCTTATAATGGATCATCCTAAAAAATTGAACCTGTCCCGGAGTATCCGGGACAGGTCGCCTATAAAAATTTTATCTATTCTATATAACTGCACTCGAAACAGACGACTGACGTCCCTGTATCCTTCCGCTCTTCATCAGACCATCATACTGACGCATGAGCAGCTGCGTTTCTATCTGCTGCAGGGAGTCGAGTATTACACCGACCATGATCAGCAGGGAAGTGCCGCCAAAGAAGGAGGCAAAGCCCTGTGTTACACTCAGACGCTGCGCAAAGCCGGGCAGGATACCTACTATCGCCAGAAGAAATGCTCCTGGTAGAGTGATCTTGTCCATGACAGATCCGATATAATCCGCTGTAGGCTGTCCGGGTTTAACACCCGGGATAAAGCCATTGTTGCGTTTCAGGTCGTCAGCTATCTGCTTTGGATTGAAGATAAGTGCGGTATACAGGAAAGTAAACCCGATCACGATCACACCATAGACCACCATATGAATAGGGTCCCTGGGGTCGGAGAAGGTCTTGGCAATTCCCTGGGTGGCGCTGAAATTCGCAAATATGGTGGGCAGGAACATGATGGCCTGTGCGAAAATGATGGGCATGACACCTGCGCTGTTCACCTTCAGGGGAAGGAATTGACGGGCGCCGCCGAACTGGCGGTTGCCAACTATCTGCTTGGCATAGTTCACAGGCACCTTACGAACACCCTGGATAAGGACGATCAGACCCATGATAACAGCTATCAGTATAGCGACCTCGATAACGAAGATCAGGATGCCGCCTGCGCCAAGAGTCGCCTTAGCGCGCCACTCATCGCGGACACTGTGGGGCAGACGTGCAAGGATACCAATCATGATGATAAGGGAAGTACCATTACCAAGCCCCTTGTCCGTGATCTTTTCACCCAGCCACATGACGAACAGCGTACCGGCCGTAAGCACGACGGGAGTGGTCAGCCAGAAATAAGCGTTGAAACTGGGGAAGATGGCGTCCGTTGCCAGGCTCTTCAAATAGGTTACATACGCATAAGCCTGTACAAAAGTGACGATCACGGTGAGATAACGGGTCCATTGGTTGATCTTCTTCTGCCCGCTGGCGCCTTCCTTCTGTACCTTCTGCATCTGCGGAATAAGAATGGTCATCAGCTGCATAAAGATACTGGCGGAGATATAAGGCATGATGCCAAGCGCCAGGATGGAAGCCTGGGAAAAAGCGCCGCCGGAGAAGGCGTCGATAAGTCCAAGGGCCCCGCTCTTCGCACCGCTCAACGCGGTGAGTTTGTTGGGATCGATACCAGGCAGCGAGATAAACGTCCCAAAGCGATACACGAATATCAGGGATACAGTAACAATGATCTTACTCTTGAGATCCTCGATACTCCAGATATTTTTAAGCGTTTGAATAAGTTTCTTCACGGAACAATCTGATTTTTGGGTTTTCTGAGCAATACAAAAAAGACGCACTATTCATGCGTCTATGCAAGTTACATAAAATTGTGCAGGAAACGCCCGTAGGCAAAAATCTAGGCATTTCCTGCAAACAGCTTATGTCTGAGACCTTCGTCGGACCTGCTTCGACACGGTCCTCCTCGGTCGGAACTTACAGTTCTGGACGCGCCGCCCTGGCGGCTTCTGTTACTTCAGAATTTCTATCGTCCCGCCGGCTCCTTCGATGGCAGCTTTGGCCTTCTCGCTGACCGCGTTGACCTTAAAGGCCAGTTTGGTCTTCAGCTCGCCATTGCCAAGGATCTTTACACGGTCGGTCTGGTTAACTAATCCGTTGATATACAGATTCTCAGGAGTAAATTCGGTAATTCCGTACTTTTCAGCCAGCTGTTCGACCTGGCCGAGGTTGAATACCTTGTATTCCACCCGGTGAATATTGTTGAAACCACGCTTGGGAAGCCTTCTCTGGATAGGCATCTGGCCACCTTCGTGCGCCATTTTGCGCTGATAGCCGGCACGGCTCTGCCCACCCTTGTTACCCTTTGTGGAAGTTCCACCTTTACCGGAAGCTTCCCCACGGCCTAAACGTTTTTCCTTATGAGTTGCGCCTTTGGCAGGCCTGATCGTGTGTAAGTTCATGACTTTTTGATTTTTACTCGTTCGGGGTTATCTCCCCTCGCTTTTGATGATTAATCGGCCTTACAGCCTGAAAACTATTTTACTTCCTCCACCTTTACCAGGTGCTCCACCTTACGGACCATACCCAGTATCTGCGGAGTGGCTTCTACTTCTTTCGTAGCGTGAAGCTTGTTGAGACCCAGCGCTTTCAAGGTCAGTTTCTGACGCTCGGGCCGGTCGATGCCGCTCTTGACTTGTGTTATCTTGATCTTTGCCATAGCTTAAATTGGTTTGGATATTATCCCCATCCGGCCCTTTCAGGCTTTCCGGCGACTACCCGTTGAAAACTTTCTTTAATGATACGTGACGGGTCCTGCTCACCTGGATGGGTTCTCTCAGAAGAGCCAGCGCCCTGAAAGTAGCCTTTACCACGTTGTGTGGATTGGCGCTACCCAGCGACTTGGCCAATACGTCCGTTACACCGGCGCTTTCCAGTACGGCGCGCATGCTGCCTCCGGCAATCACACCGGTACCATGAGCAGCCGGCTTGATCAATACCTTGGCAGCCCCTTCCTTGGCCAGCTGGTCATGAGGAATAGTACCATGCATCACAGGCACCTTGATCAGGTTCTTCTTGGCATCTTCAATACCCTTGGTGATGGCTTCCTGTACTTCCTTGGCCTTACCAAGACCATGTCCAACTACGCCATTTTCATTGCCGACTACCACCAATGCAGAGAAGCTGAATGCACGGCCGCCCTTGGTTGTCTTTACCACGCGATTGATCGCAACCACTTTTTCCTTCAGCTCAAGATCGCCGGCTTTAACTCTGTTTAAGATTACTTTTGCCATTGTAGTTATTTACGAATGCTGTATTATACGTTCCCACCGGGTCTGGTTTACTCCGAAATTTGACCCATCCCCGGTGTTCCATTTATGATGGGCCTTCGGCCAGCGGATCTGTGGTCCGCTCTGTAATTAAAAGTTCAGACCACCTTCACGAGCGCCGTCCGCTACTGCCTTCACGCGGCCATGATACAGGTTGCCGCCACGGTCGAAAACAACATCTTTCAGACCCAGCTCGCTGGCTTTCCGGGCGATTGCCTGACCTACCAGCTTGCTCTTTTCTACCCTGGTGGCCTTTTGAGCCGCTATGTCCTTGTCCCTGGAGCTGGCAGCAGCCAACGTCTTGCCGTCGTTGTCGTCGATCAGCTGCACATAGATGTCAGTGTTGCTCCTGAACACCGATAACCTCGGCTTCAGGTTGGTCCCGCTGACCTTCTTGCGAATGCCGTACCGGATCTTCTGTCTTCTTTCTAATTTCGTAGCCATTGTTGTTTATTTTGCAGCCCTGATTCCAGCCAGGGCCTTTTGAATCGAATTATTTACCAGCAGCTTTACCAGCCTTCTTACGTACCACTTCACCCACATAACGAACACCTTTTCCTTTGTAAGGCTCAGGCTTACGCAGACTGCGGATCTTGGCAGCTACCTGTCCGATCAGCTGCTTGTCGGTACCTTCCAGCGTGATCTTCGGGTTTTCACCCTTTTCCTGGGAAGTAGCCAGCTTAAGCTCCTTTGGGATCTCGAAAACGATATTGTGAGAGTAGCCAAGGGCCAGATCCAGGATATTACCCTGGTTGGATGCCTTGAAACCTACACCTATCAGCTCAAGCTGTCTTTTATAGCCATCCGTAACACCCTTTACCATATTGGCAACCAGGGCGCGGGAAAGACCATGCAGCGCACGGTGACGGATCTGATCCGTGGGACGGGTGAACTCCAGCTCACCTTCCTTTACTTCTATCTTGATATCACGGTCGATGGCTTGCTTCAGCTCCCCTTTGGGACCCTTTACAACCAATACATTATCCGTTCCTACAGTTACAGTCACTCCTTTGGGGAGCGTCACCGGTTTCTTACCTATACGAGACATAATAATTCAGTTTATCAGTTATTTTATTTTACCCCGCCAGCCGGTCAGCCTTGTCTGTTTTCCGGGCCGCGCTCTCTGAAACTTAACGCGTCCCTTCAAACCGTCTCATGATGGACCTTCGGTCAATCCGCCTGCGGCGGCCTTTGGTCCGGGCTTAATGTGCCATACGCGGTCATCGATTAATATACGTAGCAAAGAACTTCGCCGCCTACATTCTGCAGCTTGGCTTCCTTATCCGTCATCACACCCTTGGAGGTGGAGATGATCGCCACACCCAGACCGTTCTTTACACGGCTGAACTCGGAAGGGCTTGCATATTGACGCAGACCCGGACGGCTGATCCTTTCCAGGGACTTGATAGCCGGCTCCTTGGTAGAAGGATCATACTTCAAAGCTATCTTGATGACGCCTTGCTTGCTGTCGTCCTCAAACTTATATTTCAGGATATAACCCTTGTCATACAGGATCTCGGTCATACGCTTCTTCAGATTGGAAGCAGGTATCTCGACGATACGATGATTCGCCATCTGTGCATTACGGATTCTTGTCAGAAAATCTGCTATTGGATCAGTAACCATTGTCTATTTATAGTTATACGTTTTTCGAAAATTTATTTACAATGCGATATCCTCACCCCGAAGGGGAAAAATTACCAGCTTGCCTTCTTCACACCCGGGATCTTACCCTGGAGCGCCATATCACGGAAGATCACCCTGGAGATCCCGAAATACCGGATATATCCCCTGGGGCGGCCCGTCAACTGGCAGCGATTCTTCAACCGCACAGGTGATGCATTCCTCGGAAGAAGATCCAGCGCCTTATAATCGCCGGCGGCCTTTAAAGCTGCACGCTTTTCAGCATATTTTGCCGACAGCGCTTCTCTTTTTCTTTGTCTGGCCTTTACTGACTCTTTAGCCATGTGTTATCCTTTTTTTGTTTGAATACGTTGAATTATTGATTGCTGCCGGGCCTGATGTTACGGAAAGGCATACCCAGCTCTTTCAACAGCTCGTACGCTTCTTCGTTGGTGCCGGCGGTAGTCACGAACGTGATATCCATACCGGTGATCTTGTTTACCTTGTCGATATCTATCTCAGGGAAAATGATCTGCTCGGTGATGCCCAGCGTATAGTTGCCACGGCCATCGAAGGATTTATCATTTACACCCTTGAAATCCCTTACACGGGGCAGGGCGGTAGATACCAGACGATCCAGGAACTCATACATCTTCTCGCCACGAAGGGTCACACGCGCACCGATAGGCATGTTCTTACGCAGTTTGAAGTTGGAGATGTCCTTCTTGGATTGGGTAGTGACGGCTTTCTGGCCGGTGATAAGCGTCAGCTCATCCACAGCTACTTCCACCAGCTTCTTATCCGTCACGGCGCCATTGACGCCACGGTTCAGACATATCTTTTCCAGTTTCGGCGCCTGCATGACAGTAGAGTAGCCGAACTTCTTCATGAGGGCAGGTACAACTTCTTTCTTGTACTTGTCTGCCAGACGCGGAGTGTATTTTGCAGTACTCATTATTTGATTACCTCCCCTGATTTTTTAGAAACACGTACTAATTTTCCGTTCTCCCTGGAACGCTTTACCTTGGTAGCACCCCCGGTCTTGGCATCCCACAACAGCACATTGGAGATGTGGATCGGAGCTTCCATCTTCACAATACCACCCTTGGTGTTCTGTGCGGAAGGCTTGGTGTGCTTGGTAACGATATTAACCCCCTCGACCAGGACCTTGGCATCGTCCGGATATACTTCCAGGACCTTACGTGCCTTGCCTGCATCCTTATCGTCGCCGGTGATAACGACTACGCTGTCACCTTTCTTGATATTAAACTTGGGTTTGAATCTGTTGCTCATTTTATTTCATTTTTCTCCCCGCCAGGGCGAAGAGGTTTAGCTATTGTTTCTCATTCAGTACTACAGTACTTCGGGCGCCAGGGAGATGATCTTCATATACCCCTTGTCACGCAGTTCCCTCGCAACGGGTCCGAAAATACGCGTGCCGCGAGGCTCGTCGGACTGGTTCAACAATACCACCGCATTATCGTCAAAGCTGATATAGCTGCCATCCTTACGGCGCAATTTGTTCTTGGTACGGACGATCACCGCTTTGGCAACAGTGCCCTTCTTTATTCCACCGGAAGGCAATGCATCCTTTACAGTGACAACGATCTTGTCGCCGATGCCGGCATAGTCCTGTCCGCTATTGCCCAGTACCCGGATGCACAATACTTCCTTGGCACCACTGTTATCAGCTACATTTAATCTGCTTTCTTGCTGGATCATTTTATTAACTTTTATATCTATTCTGCCCCAAAGGACGTATAGAAATTATAATAGAATACTATGTATCGTTATTTCGCCTTCTCGACGACTTCCACCAGACGCCAGCGCTTGGTCTTGCTCAGCGGACGACTCTCCATGATCTTTACGATGTCTCCGATGGTGCACTCATTCTTTTCATCATGAGCGTGGAAACTGGTAGTCTTCTTTACGAACTTACCATAGATAGGGTGCTTCACTTTCCTTTCAACAGCCACTGTGATGGTCTTATCCATCTTGTTGCTCTTCACCACCCCGATCCTCGTTTTGCGCAAATTTCTTTCAACCATTGTTTTTGCTTTTATCTTTTATTGACTTCCCAGCCCATAGGGACGGGATCTTTTTATTTTTATGCTGTTTTCGGTCGGTTCGCCTTCGGGAAATTAGCTCCCTCCCTCTAACATTTAATGTCTGGCCTTCGTCAGACCTGCTTCGCCACGGTCCTCCTCGGTCGGAACCTTGCGGTTCCGGACGGAAGCCCTAGGCTTCCTTGGCAGTTTTCTCGGCCAGAGCAGTCTTCAGCCGGGCAATGTCCTTTCTCAAAGAGCGAATGCTCATCGGGTTTTCCAGCGGTGAAATAGCATGCGCGAATTCCAGTTTCTTAAGCCGCAGCTCATCTTCCTGGATACGGGCTTTCAGATCACCTTCATTCAGGTCCTTCAGGCTATTTACAAAATCGATTCTCTTTGACATTTTATAACTTTTTACTATATACTTTTAAGTGTGACGGACCTTCGGTCCTGAGCTCGCTTATGTCTGCCCTTCGGGCAACCGGCCTGTGGCCGGTTAGGCCGCTTACGCTACAACGTCCCTGCGGATGATGAACTTCGTCTTGATCGGCAGCTTCTGAGCAGCCAGTTCCAACGCTTCCTTCGCCACAGCCAGGGGAACGCCATCCGCTTCGAAAAGGATACGTCCCGGCTCCACTACAGCAGCCCAGTACTCGGGGTTACCTTTACCTTTACCCATACGTACTTCCAACGGCTTCTTCGTGATGGGCTTGTCGGGGAATACACGGATCCATACATTCCCTTCACGCTTCATCGCACGGGTCAGAGCCTGACGGGCAGCTTCCAGTTGGCGATTGGTCAGCCAGATCGCTTCCAGCGATTTCAAAGCATATGAACCAAAGGCAATAGTATCACCTCTTTTGGCAGTCTCACGAATGCGACCTTTCTGTGCTTTCCTATGCTTCGTTCTTTTGGGTTGTAACATCTTGAACTATTTTCGAGATTATCTCAATTATTAATGTCTTTTCAGCGGCTTCGATGGTTCCGCTTACAGCGGACCTCTTTTCTAATTCATTTTACTGTTATTGCCTCGGCGATCAATGCCTCCGATCCCTTCTTTCGCCGCCGCCACCGCCTCTGCGATCACGGTCTCCACCACCCCTGCGGTCACGATCTCCGCCGCCTCTGCGATCATCACGGCCATGATGACCATGATCACCTTCCCTTCTGTCCCTGCGATCGCTCAGCCCGCCTTCCTTGCCACCGACAAAGTTGGGGTTCAGATCTCTCTTCGCCAGTACTTCACCCTTACAGATCCATACCTTGATACCGATCTTACCATATACGGTCAGGGCAAATACATTCGCATAGTCGATATCCATACGCAGCGTATGCAGCGGGGTCCTGCCCTGCTTGATCTCTTCTGTACGCGCAATTTCAGCACCGCCCAGACGACCACTCACCTTTATCTTGATCCCCTCCGCACCCATACGCAGTGCGGAAGCAATAGCCATCTTGATAGCCCGCTTGTAATTGATACGATTCTCTATCTGGCGGGCAATGGTGTCGCCAACGATATTGGCATCCAGTTCCGGACGACGGATCTCCAGGATATTGATCTGGACATCATCCTTGCCAGTCAGCTTCTTCAGCTCTTCCTTGATACGGTCTACCTCTCCACCACCCTTTCCGATGATGATACCAGGCTTGGAAGTATGTATCGTCACGATCAGCTTGTTCAGCGTACGCTCAATGACGATCTTGGCAATCCCACCCTTGTTGATACGGGCGTTCAGGTAGGTCCTGATCTTATTGTCCTCGATCAGCTTGGTGGCATAATCTTTCTTGCTGCCATACCAGTTGGATTCCCAACCACGAATGATCCCTAACCTGGCCCCGATAGGATTTGTTTTCTGACCCATATTATCGATTAATAAGTTTTATCAATTTGTTTTTGAATCCACGATGATAGTTACGTGATTGCTGCGCTTGCGTACACGATAACCCCGACCCTGAGGAGCCGGACGCATACGCTTCAATATCCTGCCGCCATCCACAAAGATCGTCTTCACTACCAGGGCGGCGTCAGCTGCGCTCGTTCCTTCATTCTTCTGCTCCCAGTTCTTGACGGCAGACCACAACAGCTTGTGCAGCGGAGTGGAAGAATGCTGAGGATGATGCTCCAGTAAAGCCAGCGCCTTCTCAACATTCAGACCGCGGATCTCATCGGCCAGCAAACGCATTTTACGGGGCGATGTCGGGTAATTTCTCAATTTAGCTACTGCTTCCATTATTTTCTATTTATATGTCCTGAAAATGCGCTCCTAAAAATTTATCGCGTTTTCAGGAAAGTTCTTATGATTGTCCTTCGGACAACGAACCCGTGGTTCGTTCTGGCCCACGATCAACGACCGCGGACTAATTATGCTATCTTTTTAGATGAATGTCCTTTGAAGTTACGGGTAGGTGCAAATTCACCCAGCTTGTGACCTACCATGAACTCCGTTACGTACACGGGGATGAATTTATTACCGTTGTGCACAGCCAGCGTGTGGCCTACGAAGTCCGGAGTGATGGTAGATCTGCGGCTCCATGTCTTGATAACACCCTTCTTTGCCGTACCCTCATTGATTGCCAGGATCTTGTCTTCCAGATTCGCGTCTACGTAAGGACCTTTTTTAATTGAACGACCCATAATTAGTATTTAAATTATTTCGCTAATTTTTTACCGTTTTTCCGCTGGATGATCAGCTTGTCGCTGCCCTTGCCCTTCTGCCTGGTCTTCAATCCACGGCTGTACTGAGCGTTCCTGCTGCGAGGCTGGCCACCGGATGCCTTACCTTCACCACCACCCATCGGGTGATCCACAGGGTTCATCGCTACACCACGGTTCCTTGGACGGATACCCCTCCACCTGTTACGACCGGCCTTACCCATGCTCTGCAGCGAGTGATCGCTATTGGATACTACACCTACCGTCGCATAGCAGTTGATCAACACCTTTCTCAATTCACCGCTGGGCATCTTCAGCACAGCATACTTCTCTTCCTTATTCGTCAGCTGAGCAGAGGTTCCGGCGCTGCGCACCAGCTTACCACCCTGACCAGGCTGCATCTCGATATTGTGTACGTTCGTACCGAGAGGCATGTTCTTCAGCTGAAGCGCATTCCCAACCTCGGGAGCTACATCATCACCGGACTGTACAGTGCCGCCTACCTGCAAACCCTGCGGAGCAAGGATATACCTCTTTTCACCATCCACATAGTTCAACAGCGCGATGAACGCAGTACGATTGGGATCATATTCGATGGACGCTACAGTAGCGTTGATATTCTTCTTGTTCCTTCTGAAGTCGATGATACGGTACATCTTCTTATGCCCGCCGCCTATATAGCGCATCGCTCTGCGACCTTGTACGTTACGACCACCCGTGCTCTTTACCTTCTCCAACAACGTCTTCTCAGGCGTATCGGAAGTGATCTCGGCATAAGCATTCCCGATTCTCCAGCGGGTGCCGGCGGTCATCGGTTTGTATTTTTTCAGTGCCATGTCTTATCTTTTATCGCGGACTTATCAGCTCCGCTGCTTTAGTTACTTAATGTGTTTTAAATACTAGCGTACAGGTCGATAGTCTCTCCTTCCGCTACGGTTATCAGCGCCTTCTTATAGGCAGGCTTGCGGCCCTGAACATAACCGGCCTTCGTGAAGCGGGTCTTGTTCTTTCCAGGCACTACGGAAGTATTTACGTCGACAACGGTCACCCCGTAAAAATCCTCCACGGCCTTCTTGATCTCCAGCTTGTTGGCCTTGCGATTGACACGGAAAGCATACCTTCTCAGCTTATCCTGCTGAGCATTTGCCTTTTCTGTCAGTATCGGTTTTACTAAAACTTCAGAGAGTTTCATATCTCATCTTAATTTTTCGAATGATCAATTATTTTACTTCCACTTCTGCGTCAGAATCATCAGCGAACACTTTGGCAGCTGTTTCCGAAAGCACCACCACTTCTGCATTCACGATATCATAAGTGTTCACGTCAGCCAGCAGCACACCTTCGACAGTCGGTACGTTGCGCAGGCTCAGATACAGATTGTCGCTCTCTTCAGGCAATACGAACAGTATCTTCTTGCCGGCTATGTTCAGGCTCTTCAGCGCATCCGTGAGCTGCCTGGTCTTGGGAGCGTCCAGCTTGATATCTTCCACGACTACGATGGCATTACCCTTTGCCTTGTGAGCCAGAGCCGACATCTTCGCCAGGTCCTTCACCTTACGGTTCAGCTTGAAATCATAATCCCGGGGCTTGGGACCGAAGATAGTACCACCGCCCTTGTACAAAGGGTTACGGAGATTACCCTTACGGCTGCCACCAGTACCCTTCTGACGATGCAGCTTCTTGCTGGAACCCTGCACCTCGAGACGGGTCTTGACTTTATGTGTACCCTGACGCTGCGCAGCCAGGTATTGCTTCACGGCCAGATAGATCACATGGTCATTCGGCTCGATCCCGAAGATCTCTTCCGGTAACTCCACCGTTCTGCCGGTCTTCTTTCCTTGTATATTTAAAACGTCTGCTTGCATGGTAGTTCGATTAAACAATTTTACTTCTGAATGTATACGATAGAACCAATGTGGCCGGGTACAGAACCGCTGACCAGGATATAGTTCTTCTCAGGGAATATCTTCACGACCTTCAGGCTCTTTACCTTCACACGATCACCGCCCATACGGCCGGCCATACGCACACCCTTCATAACCCGGCTGGCGTCGGAAGAGTTACCCAGCGAACCCGGAGCACGCTGACGATCATGCTGACCATGCGACTGCTCGCCTACACCATGGAATCCATGACGCTTGACCACACCCTGGAAACCCTTGCCTTTCGAAGTACCTACTACTTCGACTTTATCACCTTCGGCAAAGATGTCTACGGTAATGGAGTCACCGGGATTCTTTTCTATGGAAAAATTGCGGAATTCTTTTACAAACTGTTTCGGAGAAGTGTTGGACTTGGCGAAGTGATTTTTTTCTGCTGCGTTGGAGTGCTTTTCTTTCTTGTCGCCAAATGCTAATTGAAGGGAAGTATAACCATCTGTGTCCTGGGTCTTCACCTGCGTTACGACACAGGGACCCGCTTCAATGATCGTACAAGCTGTCTGCTTGCCGTCAGGACTGAAGATGCTGGTCATCCCGATTTTTTTGCCAATAATGCCTTTCATTTCTTTTTAAGATTTATGCCATCGGGTATGAGGACAGTCATAGACATACTGTTTGGCTTCTGCCCGGATCCCGACCTCATCGGATATCCTGAACATACAGC
>DASZWE010000235.1:0-6830 GCA_035546735.1 Puia sp. | reverse complement strand
CAGGCAAAGAAGTCCATCCGTGCAAAGAGCAAGGTCGTCAGATGGGGCATAGGGCTTGCTGCTGCTTCCCTGTTGGTGATCATATGGGTCACATCACTCAATGACAGTAAGACGGAAAAACATACTGTATCTGTTAGTCTTCGGCCGAAACCTGCGGACTCTACCAGTGCAAGTCTTTACCTGTCGGACGGACGTAAGGTTATGCTGGCAAGTCTCCCCAATGGGGAGAAACTGGATGAAGTTGGCGTGACGATTACCAGGGCGGGCAGTGGTCATCTGAGCTATCGCCCTTTGCCCAATGCTTCATCGGTGTCCGCAGATACACATCTTATCCATTACAATACACTGGAGACACCTAAAGGCGGTCAATACAAAGTGACACTGCCGGATGGCTCCAACGCATGGTTGAACAATGCGTCTTCTCTGCGATATCCCACCGTCTTTGCAGGTGACAAGAGAGAGGTATATCTGTCCGGAGAGGCATATTTTGAAATAGCTAAGAACATGCGTCAGTCCTTTTTGGTTCATTATGCGCAACAAGGCAGGCTCCTGACTGCACTCGTATTAGGTACCACTTTCAATGTACGCGCTTACCCTGATGATGTCAGTTCGGAAACCACCTTGCTCACAGGAAAGATCCGGGTTACAGGAGAGCACCGGTCCATAGTAATGAAACCTGATCAGCAGCTCGTTATTCCTGTAAAGGGCCGCTGGCGGCAACCTAAGGATATCAATTCGGATGATATCATCGCATGGAAAGAAGGATTGCTTCATTTTGACGGCAATGACCCACTACAGGCATTTCAGGATATAGAGCGCTGTTATGGCAGGAAAATAGAGGTATCCGGGCAACTGCATACTATGCAAATAGCAGGCAGTTTCAAGCGCAGTCTGCCTTTCCTTACCCTATTGAACACCCTTTCCCAGGGCGGAAAGAACTTTCATTATGCTCCTAAAGACGATAAGATACTCATCAGCCGATAAGTTCCGGTACCATTAAACCACTCCACTCGATAACTCTATCCTATCGGAATTTTTGTTCCATTAAACCCTCCCCCTTTAGCGATCCATTGGCTTACCTCTATTACCACCATTGGCATTCCGCATGCCGATGATTTAAATTATTAAAATAATTTTTATGAACAGGATGCAACAAGGCAGGCGCCTGCTCGCGCCTATGGGCATACTATGCACGTGCTTCATCTTATGCACGGTGACTGCGCGTTCGCAGACGACATTTACATTAAAAGACAAGTTTGCTACCATCAGGAAAATATTTGACGTCATATCCAGCCAAACAAAATATTCCTATTATACAGAGAACGTTAAAGGGATACTGAAACACCAGGTCACCGCGGCATTCGACAATTTTCCTGTTCAACGCTTCCTGGACGAAAAGCTTCCTTCCTATGGCCTGACATACACCTTCAATCCGGATCACACGGTAATTTGCATAAAACCGGCGGCTCCGGCGGCAGACTTCGACACAGCCGCCGAAAAGCTGTTCGCCTATATTGAGGGTCAGGTCTTCGGGGACAGCCTGGAATTTTTACCGGACATCACTGTCAATGTAAAAGGCACGGGCAAGACCGTAACGACAGGTAAAGATGGGAAATTCTACTTTAAGAATGTTCCGGCCAATGCCACCCTTCGTTTCTCTGGCGCTAACGTAAAACCCCAGGAAATAAAGGTCACTGGCACAAAGCTCAGAGCACAAATGGAATACGACGTCAGCAGCTTACAGGAGGCAGTGGTCTACGACGGCTATAGACGCAGAGGCAAAGGGTCCGCTATCGGCTCCTATAAGCTGGTTTCTCATCAAATGATCGGGCGCAACGCGAGTTCTGACCTGTCCGAAAGACTGGAGGGCATGGCCGCAGGGGTATTAGTCCCTCACGGCAGCCAGACATCCACTGGCAGCACCCAGCCGGATGGCATGATCATCCGCGGTTACAGCACATTATACGGCAACACCAGTCCGCTTGTAGTAGTTGATGATTTCCCATATGATGGAAGTATGAGCAATATCAATCCCAATGATGTCGAAACCGTCACTTTTCTATGTGATGCATCCGCAGCCTCGATCTATGGAGTAAAAGCTGCGAATGGAGTCGTTGTCATTACCACAAAGAAGTGGAAAGCCGATCAACCTCGCTTCAATTTTATGTCCGGCGTGAGTTTCCAGCCAAGACCCAATGTGTTTAACATCGACCTTATCTCCGGCAAGGACTTTATTGGACTCGAAGATTCGCTCTTTCATTGGGGGCATTTTGATGCGTCCTTCAGCAGTACGCCGGACCTCGCGCCCTTCACTCCGATCGTATGGTCCATGCACCTTCTCAGTCAGGGACGTATATCCCGTCAGGAACTCAATGACCAGATCAGGGAGATGCAATTATATGATGTTCGAAAAGATGTTCAAAAATACCTATACCGCAATAGTCTCGGCCAGCAGCTGTTTTTGCAGGTCAGCGGTCTGACAAAAAAGGTAAACTATATAGCATCGGCAGGTCTTGATCAGGATGCCGGCAATCTGACAGGCACCTATTACAGGCGTATCACCAGCCGTGCACAGGCGGCTTTCACCTTGCGGCCCCATCTGGAACTATATGCCGGACTAAGCTACATGGGAATTGTGAATACCAACGGCAATAACTTCGGATCTTCCTTTTTAAGCCCGGTGGGGCAAAAAGGTCTCTATCCATATGCCCGGCTTGCGGATGAACATGGTCGCCCCCTACCCATCTATCCCGATTACAACAAGGATGTTCTCGACCAGGCCGCAAGCGCTGGATTGCAGGATTGGACCTACTATCCGCTGAACGATATAAAGGAAGAGAATAACAAATCCACTATCGGAGATCTTGTCGCCAACCTTGGACTACATTGGAAAATAGCAAAATGGGAGCTCGACATAAAATACCAACGGGAACAAGTGACGACATCCACCAACGACCTTCGCACCGCCAGCTCCTATTTTACACGCAATCTGCGGAATACCTATGCCCGGATAGATCCCGGCACCGGCCAGGTGATTTATATTATACCTGCCGGTGGCATCTCCGATATCAGTCACCAGGCATTGACAACTCAACAGGCAAAAGTCCAGTTGTCATATCATAAGAAATGGAACGATTTACACGATATTACCATTTTCATAGGCACCGAACTACGCAGCGCTATTACCACCTTTGATAAATACAGGCTGTTTGGAATAACCAAAAACAGCAAACCCGTTACCTTGGATGCCAACAGTATTTATAACCTCTACCTGACAGGCGAAGGACAAAGCCTGCCCGTCGTTGCTGACTCCAATAACACCACAGATCATTTCCTCAGCAGCTATTTGAATATAACATATAATTTCGATGACCGCTATATCCTATCTGCTTCCGCCCGAACCGACGTTGCCAATCTCTTCGGAGCCTCGACCAACGGAAAAATAGCCCCTCTGGGCTCTTTGGGATTTAAATGGCTCGCCTATCGGGAAAATAAATACAATATTGATTGGCTACCCAAGCTCAGTCTCAGGGCTTCTTACGGTACGACGGGAAATATCGCCAGAAATGCCACCGGCTACACGACCATTAGCGCTCCGCAAACCTATCCCCTCTGGACAAATTATCCCTCTTCATATATCACAGGCTTGCCCAATAAAGACCTGCGCTGGGAGCAGACACAAACGCTCAATCTCGGTCTCGAATTTACTACCCGAAAAAACATTATCAGTGGCAGCTTCGATTATTACATAAAACACACGACAGGCATGATGGCTCCGAAATATCTCGACCCTACTTTCGGTGGCGTCCAGAACCCGGGCTACCAGGTGTCCTATTATACCAACTCCGCTGCGATGACGACACATGGATTTGATGCAAGCATGACGAGTCAGAATCATTCAGGCAAATTTCAATGGACCACCGACCTACTGCTCGGCTATACAGTGACACGTGTCACCAGGTTGTCATTCCCGGCTGGTCTTGGCAAATCCCATCTTGAGTCTAATGCTCCCAACCCATTCCCTGGCAAACCGCTCTACGCAGTATACGCATATCGCTTTTTGAACCTCGATCATACAACAGGCGACCCCGTCGGCTACTACAACGGGAAGCCCAGTACCGAATGGGGGCGGATTTATGATGAAACACCTTTGGACAGCATGGTATATGTAGGCCCTGCACAACCGACTACCTACGGTGCGGTAATAAATACATTTAAAACGGGGTGTTTCTCTCTTTCCTTAAAAATAGACTTCAAGTTTAACTATTATATGAGAACACCCGCGTTGAATTATGACGACCTGTTCAATAAATGGACCGGACTCGCCAGCTACTCCCGGCGCTGGAAGATACCCGGGGACGAACGACATACGGACGTGCCCTCGCTCAACCATTTGGCCGGTCCTGAAAGAGACTTGTTCTATGGCTACTCTACCCTCATGACGAGTCGGGCGGACAATATCCGGTTGCAAAATATTTGCCTCACCTACGATAAAAACTACTTTCAATGGGGCAATATCAAATTGCCTAACTTAAAGGCATCCCTTTACCTTTCCAACGTTGGACTCCTTTGGGCCGCTAATAAAAAAGGACTTGACCCTTACTCCGTCAATGTTGCCAAAGATCGTATCCGTTACGCTTTTACACTCACTTTAAGCTATTGATCAATCACTCAAACCTATTTTATGCGCTATTTCAACCATCGTTACTTCCTGCTGATACTTTTATTCTCCGCATCTTGCAAAAAATTCCTCGATACGCCTGCCAACAGTTCGCAGAACCTGATCAACGGGCTCGATGAATGCCAGGCCCTGCTCAATGACCCACGTGTCATGAATGGATTCTTAAATGGAGGCTACCCTGCCAGGATAGAAACAAGCACAGACGACCTCTATGTCACCACTGAGCAGTTCAATGGGCTTGGCACCATGGACAAAAAAGTATATATCTGGGACCCTCAGCTGACAACAGGCAGCGCCTTTCCAGACTGGGATTTGCCCTATAGAACAGTACTCACGGCCAATACTGTATTGGCCAAGCTGACAAAGCTCTCGTCCGCCGGCCAGCAAGCCAGGTGGAATGGAATAAAAGGCAGCGCGCTTTTCTTCCGGGCCTTTGCTTTTTATCAATTGGCTCAGACGTTTTCACCACCCTACGATAGCTCCACCGCTGCCCACGACCTGGGTATACCTTTGCGTTTATCTGACGACATTAATGAAAAGATCACCCGCAGCACGGTCCAACAGACCTACGACCAGATCTTGAAAGACCTGCGCGATGCCGGATCTCTATTGCCCCGGGACTCTGGCTGGCTGCCGTCACGTCCATCTCCCGCAGCTGTATATGCCCTGACATCCCGCGTATTCCTATCGGCTCGGGATTATAGATCCGCCCTGGCTTATGCGGATTCAAGTCTACATCTGAATCACATGCTCATGGATTACGATACGATATCCCGGACGATGAGATTCCCTTTCTACAAGTTCAATCCGGAAGTAATTTTCAGCGCTGCATACTATGTGATGGGGCCTGCTGCCGGCGGGAGTCGCTGTCATGTAGACAGCAATTTATTTCGGTCATATACCAGCAACGATCTTCGGAAAGTTTTGTTCTTTAAAGACGGAGACTCATTTTATGGAAGGTATGATGAAAATGGCGCTCCCTTTGCAGGGCTTACAAGTTCGGAAATGATTCTTACACGCAGCGAATGCTACGTACGGATCCACGACACTGCCAACGCTATGGCCGACCTCAATCACTTATTAAAAACAAGATGGGCAGCCGGAACGTTTATCCCATACACCGCTGCTACTGAAGACGACGCGCTCCAAAAGATCCTGCTGGAAAGAAGAAAAGAGCTCCTGTTCCGTGGGATAAGATGGAGCGATTTACGGAGACTGAATAAAGATTCGGCGACTGCCCATCTGCTCACGCGCATGGTCAATGGCACATTGTATACCTTGTACGCTAAGGATGCACGATATACGCTGCCCATTCCCGACGATGTGCTGGCCGCTAACCCTGGTATGCAACAAAACCCGCGATAGTCCTTTTTTAATAGAACAAGCTGTAATGAACCATCATTTCCACACCCGCGGCCGAATACGGAGGCTTGGTTCCTGAATAGGAAGTGAAGGCGCCGGCGCAATATCCCCCCGGCGCCCAGTTTGTACATTGATAGGGGTCAGAAGGTGAATACACCAGTGTGTTCACCATTTGTGGGTCTCCCGAATATGAGTCCAACGGAAACCAATAGTAGCCTGTCGCCTCTTTGTTCGGCCGATTAGTGTACGCAGATAAGCTCATCGCCAGGGCAACGACCAGCAGCCCTAAGATTCTCCTTTTCATAAACTTTCAATTTTAAATGTGAAGAAAACTGTTCAAATATCTGCGCCCATTTACCATTGAACCTTGAACAATATTCAAATTACAAAATTGAAAGCTGCTTTACCAAATTCGAAAGTGTAACTTTTGGCAGTATTTATTATCAATTGGAAGCAACTGCAAGAAGAATGCAGTTACACTCACGACCCGTTGTTTCTTCACATTCTTTACTGCTAGTTTCATAAAGACGAATATAATTACTCCTGCCCGATCCACACCGCGCCGCCAATACTATCTCGCGATGCACCCGTGACAGATGCAAAAACATTATTTTCTTCCCGCCAGCGCAACACCCCGATCAGGGCCATCACCAGCGCTTCTTTATAATTCACCAGCTGTTCATCCGGCACCACTACCTCGACACCCAGCGGCGCCAGCAATTCCCGTAGCCGTCCAATCAAAAACCCATTGTGCGCGCCGCCACCGGTGACCAGCATTTTGCCGCCA
>DASZWE010000234.1:0-5020 GCA_035546735.1 Puia sp. | reverse complement strand
GAGTTCGTATTACATGGACTCTCGGCCTATTCGCTTATCAGTAAAAAGGTGGTGGAAGGCAGGATAGAGTTCAAGGACCTCATCGGCTCCATGGTGAAGCTGGGATCGGCCGGTAGTGGATTTAGCAGTGAAGAGGAGGATTTAGACGACTTCAACTAGAGGGGATTATATTTACCTCCCTTTCCAGCTCCACGCCAAATTTCGCCTGCACACTCTGCCGTATCTCCTCACTGAGATCATAGATCTCCTGTCCTGTGGCATGCCCATAGTTCACGAGGACCAGCGCCTGACGGGCATGGCATCCCGCATCGCCCCGGCGAAATCCCTTCCATCCGCATTGCTCGATCAGCCAGCCGGCCGCCAGCTTGATCCCCGTGGGACGTGGATACCCTACAATCCCCGGGTAGCTAACCCTCAGCTCCGCCAGCTTCTCTTCCGTCACCGTCGGATTCTTAAAAAAACTCCCGGCATTACCTATCTGTGCAGGATCAGGCAGCTTGGACCGGCGGATAAACATCACCGCTTGTGAAACGGCCTGTATGCTTAGCTCCCGCACCTGCATCCTCTCCAGCTCTGCCCGTATATCGCCATACTCCGTATGAAATTGCGGCTTCTTATTCAGCCGGAACGTAACATCCAGGATAACAAACTGCCCCTTATACCGGTGCTTGAAAATACTCTCCCGATACCCAAACTCACAATCCCTCAAACCAAACGTATATATTTTCTTTTCGGCGAGATGCCAGGCCGACAGCTCCTGAAAAACCTCTTTGATCTCCACTCCATAGGCGCCGATATTCTGCATGGGCGCAGCCCCTACACTGCCGGGTATCAACGAAAGATTCTCTACCCCCGCCCAGCCCCGCTCCAGACAATACTGCACGAAGCCATGCCAGTTCTCCCCCGCCCCGGCCCGGACATTCACGTGCTCCTCATCCTCCTTCACGATCCCGATACCCTTTATCTCATTGCGCAATACCAGCCCGTCAAAGTCACCGGTAAAAAGGATATTGCTGCCACCGCCCAGAATAAACAGGCCGCCGGAAGACGGTATCCCGGCCAGATCCTCCAGGCTGCTAAGAGTAGAAAAATACCGGGCATGGGCATCGATGCCAAACGTATTAAACTTTTTTAAAGATAAGTTTTCAAAGAGATTCATCATAGTTTGTCAAAAATAGGGGTGTTATATGTTTTTCATCACTTATTTTACGTTATTGTATTGATGGCACTTTTTTAACTACATTGTAGGACTCCTAACCAGTAAACCTATATGAACAGACCAACGGCAGTGCTGACCCTTGCCTCCCTGCTCTTCTGTCTTTGTACGTATGCCCAAAAAGACACTCTTCGAATAGCTTCCGGCGAATTATTGCATCAAGGCGACAGCCTATACGATTCCTCCCAGTACCAGCGGGCCATCCAGGTATTCAGCCGGGTGGAGCCCTATGACACCAACTATGTCCGGGCGCTGTATGGCCTCAGTCTTTGCTACTATGCTGATAGCCAGTACGATAAGAGCACCGACTATTGCCGGAAAGCATTGTCCCTAAAGGAGGACGCCGAAAAGTGGCCGGATATTCTCAATCACTATGGCAACTGCCTGGATGCCGCCAACCTGCGCGAGCAGGCCCTGAACATTTATGATTCCGGCATCCACCAATATCCTGCCTACGGACTCTTTTACCTTAACAAGGGTTCCACCCTTCTGGGACTAAAAAAATACGCCGAATCAGAAAAGGTCTTTCAGCAGGGACTGATGGTCAGCCCTTATACGTATAGCTTATACTTTAAGCTGGGCGTCGCCGCCCTCGCCCGGGGCAAGCTGGTTCCGGCCACGCTATGCTTTACAACCTACCTGCTCATGACCCCGGAAGGCCGGTATCACTCCAACTGTATCAGCTTCCTGTCCGCCATCGCCAAATACAAGGTCGATATCAGGGAGATCATGGAACAACGGAAGGACGAGCCCGATGAGAACTACCGGCTGCTGGAAGAGATACTCGAGTCGAAGATCGCGCTTGATAAAGAGTATAAACCCATCATTCATCTGGATGACCCCATCTCCCGGCAGATACAGGTACTTTTTGAAAAGATGGAATATGACCCTGCAGACAGCGACTTCTACATGCAGTACTTCATCCCCTTTTACAAGACGGTGTACACCGATGGACAGTTTGAGAATTTCATCAACCACATCTTCTCCGGCGTCGACGTCGATGTGATACAGGACTATGTCAAAAAGAATAAAAAGGGCATCGACGCCTTTACCAGCCAGGCGGCCGACTATTTCAATCTCATACGCTCCTCCCGTGAATTGACATTTGGAAAAAGGAGCACCGACGGCATCCTGTGGTTCTACTACGACGGAGGACTGGACAGTCATGGGAAATATATCGAAAAAGAGAAGAAAACGATCGGTCCCTGGGAGTTCTATTATAAAGCAGGCAATCTGAAGAGCAAGGGTAATTTTACCAATGAAGGCAAAAAGGATGGTCCCTGGGTCTATTACTACCCCAATGGAGAGATCAAAGGGAAGGAGATCTATCACAACGGGAGCCAGGAGGGCGAGGAGACCTATTATTTCTCCAACGGCGCCAAATCCAGCCACTCCTGGTATAAGAACAACGCCCTGGAAGGCGAGTCTGTCGAATATTTCTTCTGCGGAGCCGTCAGGACTATTACCCATTATCATGCAGGAAAAGAAGAGGGAAAAAAGATCAACTTCACCGTTCATGGCGACACTTCGCTCGTGGAGAACTATACAGCAGGCCAGCAGCAGGGAGAAGTAAGATCCTGGGACGATGGGAGAATAGATATTATCGCCTTCTACAAGGATGGCAAGCTGGAAGGTCCCTATAAAAGATATTACGGCAATGGGGTATTGCGGACGGAAGGGGCCTATCATGCCGGCAACCAGGAGGGAGACTGGAAACAATATCATCCCAACGGCCAGCTAAAAAGCGTCCAGCATTTCGTCAATGACAAGGCAGAAGGACCCTATAAAGAATACTTCGACGACGGCACTTTGAACACAGACCTCGTTGTCAAAGGAGGAAAAATGGATGGCGATGCCAAATATTATGATTATGACGGTAAGCCGTACTCTATTTACAGCTACGGTGGAGGCCACTTCCAAAAGGTCCGGTATTTTGACAAAAAAGGGAACGTCATAAGCACCACCGAGCGGAAGAGCGGACCTATCGATGTCGTTCAATATTATGCCGATGGGTTTAAGAAAAGCAAGACTACTTACAACGAAAAGGAAAATATCGAAGGCACCCAGACCTTTTATTATCCTTCCGGCGCCGTCCTGGAGACAGATGAATATGTCGATGGCGATATGCAGGGATACCTCATTGCCTATTATCCCAACGGCGCAAAAAAGGTGGAAAACCATTATGCGGATGGCAAGACGGACGGCTACCACTGTTCTTATTTCCAGCATGGGCAAAAGAAAGAGGAAGGATGGAATTCCAACGACAACGCCCAGGGCACCTGGCTAACTTACAACGAACTCGGCGCCCTGCTGGACAGCTCCTATTATCTCAATGGGGAGCAACATGGGTACAAGTCCACCTTCTGGCCTGACGGCAGGAAAGAGGAGCTGATCCGACTCCGCTCAGGCTGGATACAGGAATACACACAATACGACAGCACGGGGAAGGTGCTGACCCACACGGTATTTCATGATGGCAACGGGGAGCTGCAAACGAAATACCCGGATGGCAGGATCTATCAGAAGATCACCTATAAGCAGGGAGAAATAGACGGACCGCGTATTTTCTATTACCCTGACGGGAAGGTGCTGGCAGAAGACAGGTATGTCATGGGATTTATCGAAGGTCCGTACAAGTCGTACGGTCCTAACGGCCTGCTCAATACGGAAGGGCAGTATCAGCATGGGGACCGCACCGGCACCTGGAAATATTATGACTTCACCGGCAGGCTGCAGCACAGCATCGAGTACAAGCTCAACAAAATGGACGGGAAGGAGACATGGTATTACAAAAATGGACGGCCGGAGACGGAAATACGCTATAAGAACGATGAACGCAACGGCCCTTACAAAAGCTTCGACCCCGATGGCACCCTGACTTACCAGGTGAATTTCAGGGACGACCACCCCATCAGCTATACCTACCTGGATAAAAAGGATAGCCTGGTCCCGGCCATTCCCCTCCCGGGATGGTCAGGAAAAGTAAAAGCCTATTATCCCAACGGCAATGTCTCTGCGGAGATGGAATACAAGGACGGCGTCCTGGACGGGATGCTCAAGCTGTATCATACCAATGGGAAGCTGCGTATAGCAAAACACAGAAGTTATGGCATACTGGAAGGCCCTTTTACGGAATATTATTCCAACGGACAGATAGCAGCCACCGGCGCCTATCTGCACGACGACTACCACGGGCTCTATAAAGAATACAACGAAAAGGGCATTCCCACCGAAGAATGGACCTACTATCTCGATACGCTCCACGGCAGGGCGCGTATTTTCGATGACAAGGGCAAGACCAAAGCCACCTATATATATTATTTCGGAAGACCCATATCCGTAAAAAATGAAAGCACAAATTAACATACTGTCGGTCCTGCTGATGCCGGCCATCTGGCCGCTGATGGGCCTGTCCCAATCCGTAAAGGACATGCAGAAAAAGTATCCCGGGGAGCAGGCGGTGGTGCTGAACCACTCCCTGCATTATCACATCGCCCTCAAGGACGACCAGCCACAGGTGCAGAGCGAAGAAGACCAACAGCTGATGTTCCTGTCCTCGGATGCGGGCGCACGGCTCAGCCAATACAGCTTCTATCATGGCAGCTTCGAGGACATTCAGCAATATGCAGCCTTTACAAAGACGGCCGAAGGGAAAAAGATCAAGGTCTCGGATTTTAAGACCTCGCATAGCCAGTCGGAAGGGGTCTTTTATGATGACGTGCAGGAGACGTCCTTCGACTTCCCCGGGATTGCGGCCGGCGCGATCGGGACATTGGACATCTCTACCCTGTACAAGGACCCGCA
>DASZWE010000233.1:0-3316 GCA_035546735.1 Puia sp. | reverse complement strand
TGATCTCCTTGCCGGGGCGGTATTCCGGTGGGGCGTCGGCTTTGGGCGGTGGGGCGGGGGCTGCCTTTGGCGGAGGAACCGATGCAGCCTGTGACGGAGGGGTGGACGCCGGCCCTGGAGGGGACGGGGGAGTAAAAGGCTCTGTCTCTTTGGGCGTCTGCATGGATGGGGGTGGCGGCGGAGCAGCGGGTTTGGGTGGCGCTGGTCCGGGACTCCCGGAAGAAAGAATTGTCAATGTCTTAATTTCTTCCCGCAGGCGGGCGATCTCCTTCTGCAGCAAATCGATCTTATCGAACCGGCTTCTGAAAGAGAGAATAAAAGCGAGAATGACAAGGAGCAGTAGTATGACAATTGTTTCCATGTACCTGTGGCTTAGCTATTAAAGATAGTCGGCAAATTCCGTAAGTGGAAGTGCCTGAACCACTTATTTTCGCTGGCGCCTGAGGAGTTTCGCAAGGCCTGCCTGGTCAGGAATCCGTTAGGGACGAGCTGCTTCCGGCGACTACCGGGTTGCCAGCTCCAGGTAGATGGGGCAATGGTCGCTCTGTTTGACATCGGGGTATATATCGGCTGCCAGGAGGCTTTGTCCAAGCGGCTCGGTGACGCTGATATAATCGATGCGCCAGCCTTTGTTTTGTTCCCGGACAGAGGGGAAGCGCTGACTCCACCAGGTGTATTTATGCGGATCCGTATGCAGATGGCGATAGCTGTCCACCCATCCACTGCCCAGGAACTTATCCATCCAGGCGCGCTCATCGGGAAGGAAGCCGGATGATTTCTTATTTCCTTTGGGGTCGTGAATGTCTATTTCCCGATGGGCGATGTTATAGTCACCGCATAATACCAGGCGGGGGCGAGTTTTGCGCAGCTCTTCCAGGTAGGCATGAAATTCATCCAGCCACTGATACTTGTATGTTTGTCGTTCATCGCCCGAGGTGCCGGAAGGGAAGTAGGCGTTGATCAGGCGGATGTCGCCGATGTCCATTTGCAATACCCGGCCTTCGTCGTCGCTGACCTTGTGGCCGGTGCCGTATTGTATGTGTTCGGGTTTTATTTTGGTAAAGATGGCGACGCCAGAGTAGCCCTTTTTCCGGGCGGAGAACCAGTAGTCGTGATATCCCAGGTCTGTGAATTGCTTATGGTTTACATTGTCTTTCGCAGCCTTTGTTTCCTGGATACAAACGATGTCGGCAGGGTCTGTCTTCAGCCATTCTATAAGACCCTTATTCATCGCAGCACGGATGCCATTGACATTGTAGCTGACAATACGCAAGGTTGACATAAGTTGCTTTGTATTAATTTTGTGCGTCGGCTAAGCTATTACACTTAGCTCCCGCAAGGTACTATTTGTCGCTGAAAAAAGGACAGAACGGCCGCTGGCCATCCGGGAGAGGACAGACAATCTTCGGTTATTCGGGGCGGACAGACAGTCGTCGGCCATCCGGGGCGGACGGATCAACCGCTGGCGGCCGGGGCAGGGAGGACAGTATTACCCCAGACCGTCGGGATGGGAGTCATGGCCGGGGAGAACAGAACGGCCTTCGGGTGTGGAAGCCACGTCCGGGAGAGCAAACAAAAAAGAGATCATGGATAAATTAGACAGGATCATTCCCGCCAAAGACGCAAAATTTCTGGAAGGCCCTAAAAGCCGTGGTTATGAGCTGAAGTTTGCCTGGAAAGTATTTACGGAATTTATCAAGGGGTTCAGGACCCTCCACTTTGTTGGTCCCTGTGTCACGGTGTTCGGCTCGGCGCGATTCAAAGAAGATCATCCTTACTATCAGAGCGCTCGTGAGATGGGGCGGCAGATAGCAGCCCTGGGGCTTACTACCATGACGGGGGGCGGGCCCGGTACTATGGAGGCTGCGAACAGGGGCGCCTTCGAGCGGGGAGGCCGTTCCGTAGGCTGCAATATCAAGCTGCCTTTCGAGCAAAAGCCCAATCCCTATGTTCAAACCAGCATCACCTTCGAACATTTTTTTGTACGAAAAGTAATGCTGGTAAAATATTCCTATGCCTTTGTCATTATGCCGGGCGGCTTTGGCACGATGGATGAGTTCTTCGAGACGCTCACGCTCGTGCAGACCAAGACCCTGATACAATTTCCCATTGTGCTTTTCGGTGTGGAGTACTACCGGGAGCTCTGGGAGTATATGGAGTATATGGCCAGGGAAGGGACGGTCTCAAAGGAAGACCTTTCTCTCGTATTGCTTACAGACAGTATCGCCGAGGCGGCGGCGCATATCGACAGCTTTATCAAAACGAATTATCGTGTCACCCCCCGCAAGCGGCAATGGTGGCTGTTCGAAAAATACAAACAGTATACCAGCGCCTAGACGAGCCTGCTGTCATTTTCCAATATTGTTTATCAGCAGGGCGCTCAACATCGGGATACCGGGCCGGCTATAGTCAAACTGATATACGCCTTTGTCAGAGATGGCCACCAGCCGTCCATTGGATGTGATCACATCATACGCATTGCCTATATCGAGGGTATTGCGGAGCTCCAGGGTCCCGGGTGAGCTGGCATCGAAGACCTTTACGCCCGGCGGGTCGCATACGAACAGCTGGTTCCCATCCTTGCTCAGGCCTGTGGGCTTTGTCATTTGTAAGGAGCTGATCAGCGTGGGGTGCGCCAGGTCCTGTACATCGAGTACGTCCAGTTCGTTGGACGCTCCTCCGCAAGAGGTTCCTGCGTGCAGTGTGACATAGGCGTAATTCCCATCCGTGATGACGGGGTCACAGGCACGGCCATGCGAAAATGTGCCGAGGGAGGTGGGATTGGCGGGGTTGCTGATGTCATAGATATATACTCCTTCCATGGACCCCAAAAAGAGCTTGTCCTTGAATGGATAGACTGTTTCCAGATCGAAGCCGGCGTATACGTTCTGGCCCAGCTGCGGCTTGGCGGGGTTTGCAATATTGATGACCCGCAGGCTGTGCCGTTCCGGTACGGCATAGAGGTAATTGCCCACCATCACCATCCGGGACATCGAGCCTGCGACTCCGGTGGAAGACGAGCTGCTGGAGCTGGCTTCGAAGAACTGGCAGTTGGCGCATCCGGGCGTTATTATTGGGTTAGGGTGGGTCCTGTATGTCTTTTTCCAGCCGATGATGACTTTTTCGGCGCCTTCATAGCCATAATAATGAAAGATATTCTGCTGCTCATTCAGGAGCTTGACATTGTGTATGTCGCTGATATCCAAGGTCAGCAGCTCGTCTGACATGTCGGCGTAGAGAAGGTTACCCTTGACGGCGATATCGTTGTTGCCGGGTATGGCGAGAAAAGCCGTCTGCACGGGGTGGGATGGGTTAT
>DASZWE010000232.1:0-6315 GCA_035546735.1 Puia sp. | reverse complement strand
CCTCCTTCGATCCGCTGAACCTCGTCAACACCTATGGCGCATTTGGGTCCGTGGGAAAGGAGCGGCTGAATGTGGTATTCGAAGGCACGATGGATACCATCCCCGACGACAAGGCCCATTGGAAAGCCTATCCTTACAAGGGGCTTCCCGTAGCGCTGGATAAGTCATCGCCGCAGATAGCCCCTTATCAGCTGCGTCTGGATTGGGAGATGTGGTTTGCCGCCATGTCCACACCGGACGAGTATCCATGGACGTTAACACTGGCTGGCAAGCTGCTGCACAATGATGCCGGCGCTGTCGGTCTCTTTGCCGGCAATCCATTCCCCGGCAAGCCTCCACGCTATATACGGGCCATCCTCTATCGTTATAAGTTTGCACCACCGGGTAATAAAGAACATCTGTGGTGGACACGCGAAAGGATTGGCGACACCTGGCTGCCGGCCATGTCGGCGGATGATCCACGGTTACAGCCGCACGCCAATGTTAATAGCCGCGAAAGCGCCTCCCAATGACCCATTCATGTCCAGGCGCACCTTACCGACGGTATATGTCGCATCATGGGATGTATTGGTCTGCTCTAATTGAAGGTCGCAACGTTGATAGATCTGCACCAGCCAGCCCAATTCCAGGCTGACCACCAGCCTGCCCAGTGACGGGGTCGAGAGCACGATCTTTGGATTACCCAGCAGCGTAAATCGCCTGTAGTTGATATCCAGGTGATCCGCATCATAGGTCTCATCGTACGAACCTCCATCACCGTCATCCTGCGAAACGGTGTACTGCTCATAGGCCATAAATCCCAGCAGGCTTATCTGCTTCTGACTATTGTCGATGGTACCCATCTTGTCCTTACCCATCAGGTAGTAGAAGTCGAAAGTGGGCCGTATCGCCAGTCCGCCCAGGTAAAGGCTGTACCCATAGCCTGCTTTCAGATAGACGCCATGGTCGCCGCCATCCGCCCAAAAAAGTCCGGCTCCCAGGTCGACAACGCTCCGACGCCATCCATAGTCAAATTTCAAACCCGCCAGAACGGCCGGACTGGTGAACTTGCCCCGCAGCGATCCGTCAAAAGTACTCTGTGTGCTGCCACCCGAAGTAAGAGAAGTTACGGTATAGGGAAAAGAGGTGGCAATATCATGTCCGGGGCGACGGGCGAAAAAAGTACCCGCATCCAGGGAAAGTACGCCGTATTCGTTGGAGTGGCTTTGCGCTCCCGCCTCCGCGCACAGCAGCAACGGAATGCATGCCAGCAACAGCGTTTTCATAAAAAAGATTTAGGTCAACAACTGGGGTAATGTCTCTATTAAATTTACCTCGATTTCCAGCCAAACCCTAACAATGGCGTTTAAAATCTGATTAAATCGCGTATTTTACTTCAAAGAACAAACCCCATGATCCTGATCACAACTGTTATCCCCCTGATCCTTCTATTAGGCGTCTCTTTTTTTGTCACGGTACTCTTACACGAGTTGGGACACGCGATACCCGCCATCTTCATGACAACGGACGACGTGAACATCTATATTGGTTCACTAGGCGACCCGGATAAATGCTTTCATTTCTTTATTGGAAGAATAGCAGTCTATTGCAAATACAATCCGCTGTTATGGTATAAAGGATGCTGCTTTGCAGCGGATACTTATTATCTGTCCCTTGACCAGCGGCTTCTGTTCACAGCAGGCGGTCCCATCGCATCCGTCATCGGGACCATTCTTACCTGGCTGTTGCTCTCCGTTACAGAGAACCAGGATTTCCTGCGGGTGCTGACCGGAGGCATTTTTGTCGTCTCCCTTCTCGCCACGCTTGGATCGCTTATCCCATTGGTAAGGGTGCGCTACACAGCATCGGGCCAGCCTGTTTACAATGACGGATATGAGATATTCAGGATCTTACGGGCGAAGTTCCGATAGCGGCACTTACCATATCTTTTTGTAGATGAAGCCACTGGTTTAAAAAAACACCAATTTTAGTACTCAGAGTACTAAAATCCGATAAAAAATAAACCAAAATTGACATGCCGTTTAAACATAGTCATATCTTAAAGGCATGGCAAATGAAATTCCTCATCCATTAAGCATACTCCGTAGCTCCTCCAGCCTAGCCTTCTGCTGCCGGTAGTACCTGTTCTCAAAGCCGCTGACATACCAGCCCATCGACAGGACCACTATGATACCCACGGTAGCCCACCAGGGCTTGGCCGTCTCCCACAAACCAAAAAGAATAAGTCCTCCAGCAACAGCAGGGTCAACGATGATGGAAGAGGGACGGAATCTTACACGCAGAAATCACTTTTTTAGAAGCTTCATCCAATATCCCCCTACCACGCTGCGAGCCTGGAACCCTACCATCCTGCCGGTAGTGGTCTCGTGCCAGTCGCTTAGCGGCACCCTGGAAGACGTCTCCGTGGCATACTTATACACAGGCATGATCAGCTTCTCGAAGTCCTGCTGATTGCCGGCCATCGCGGCGGTCCATAAGATCCAGTCGGACTTGGTATAGGTTTTCCGGCTGTCCAGGGGAAGGCCATACGCCTGTTGATGGGAAAGATAATATTTCAGCTCCGTATCATATACCTTTTGAGGAAAGAGGTCCAGATGCAGCACCTGGTCCCATACCATATTGTATTTCTGGCTCCAGGTGTCCTTATTGTCAAATACGAGCGCATAATGGTCGCCCGCATCATCCTTCTCCGTCCACTTGGCCGCATAATCCTTTGCCATAGCGCTGTATTTGTCGGCGGCCTCCGCATCTCCTGCAGCCCTGGCCATTTGCGCATAGGCCCCGATGGCAACAATAGCTTTTACGCTCAGGTTGGCATTGTGCGCAAGATGTCCGGCAAAGTCATCCGTACACAGCTGGTTACCGGGATCGAACCCCGCCTCCGCCAGATAGTTCACCCAGGTGGTCAGCGTCTTCCAGTGTTGTTTTGCATAGGATGCATCTCCCTGTCTCTTGACAATAGCAGCGGTCAGAATGATCATATTGCCACATTCCTCCACGGGCATGTCCTCTCCATATGTTTGCCCATTGGCCAGGGGATAGGTGCCAAGATCATGCGCCGCAAAGGGTTTGGTCCATTTGCCGCTCTCGCTGTAATAAAATATGCCGTTGAGCATGCCCTTCAGCAGCTCGGGGTTATACACCAGGTACAGCGGCGCGGAGGGATAGGTCACATCCACGGTATTGATGGAGCCGTTGCTGAAATTCTCTTTCGACAACCAGAGCAGATCGCCCTGCGGACTCTTTACCAGCTGATGAGCAGCTATGCTTTGGCGATAGGCCATGATACAAAGTTTGGCATAGGTCTCGCCACCTGCCTCTTTTGCATCGTCGAAGATCTTTTTATCCGTCGCATCGCATTTATCCAGGATTGACCTGTAGTTTTTTGCCGCCCCCTCCAGCATGCCGTCCATCGTGGCGGTGGAGTCATTACGCCACCAGGGCCGCAGATTGGTCCCGAAATATTGAATGGAATACAGGTCGTCATACCCCAGCATAAGATAGCTGCTGACCTTGCCGGACCCTACTTTCCCAAGTCTGAATACGGTGTTCAGCATCCGCTGTTTGCCCGTCGAGGTGGTGGCGCCATAGGTCTTCTTTAGGAACGATTCCGCTCCTCCCGCGTCGCTGGTGATGTATTGCCGGGCATTGGCAGACCCTGCGGTAGCGACATACATGTACCCCCAGTCGATGCGGAGATTGTCCCCCTTCTTTTGCAGTATGGGCTGCTCCACCGTACCTGCTTTCAGGATCTTTAATCCATCCTTGCTGTAGCCCACCGCTTCCACCGGCTGGTAAGGCTGGTTTACCGCCACATTGGAAGATACCCCCTGGTAAATGGACACCAAATGCTGCTTGCCATCGCTGGCCGTCACCGTATAGGTGATATAGGACACAGGCATGGACAACAGCTCGAGGTCAGACAGGATCAGCGGTGAGGTGAAGCACACTTCCAGATCCACCGCTCCGCAATGAAAGGCATAAGTTGTCTGCGTAGCCGATACATTGACGCTGGTCTGCTTTGCCTGCGCCACGCCGCCCTGAACAAGGACAGGCACTTCTTCGGACAATCCTGCATCGATCCAGCTGCCGCCGCCCGTATTCCGGCAATGGAGGGCCAGCAGATTCTCCCCCACCTGCAATTTACTCCTGGCTTCGTCGGAAAGGGCGATCATCTCGTAGTCACCGTTGGAGCCACGTTGCCGCGATACACGCTGACCATTGATAAACACTTCCGCATCGTCGTCATGATAGAGCTTTAGCATCAGCCTGCCCTGTGGGAGGGCTGTAAGATTGAATGGACGGCGTATCCAGATATCCTTTCCCGTCCAGCTGGTGCCCGTCTTGGCGCGCTGATCCCCAAAAGGACCTTCGCCCCTCTGCCACCCTGCGTCGTCAAAGGCGGGTTTGGCCCAGTCCGTACCCGGCGCTTCCTCCATTTTATAGCGCACGGGATAATTGCCTTCATCTCCCGCTGCTATCAGGGTCTTGTACGTGGGTGCCGGAGCTCCCATGAATCGGTAGAACTGGGAGTCCACATGGATAATGCCGAGAAGCGATTGATCTTTTCCCGTCCAATGATGGGTCACCGATCCATTCAGCTGGTCGGTATTGCTCCAGATACTGAAATAGGTATTGTGCGTGATCAGCGGATATGCAGGCATTTTATTCACCTGCCCCTGTACGGGAACGATCGTCGCAACAAAAAATCCCGCGCTCAGCAGGGTACGCGCTGTTGTAAGAAGATGTTTCATCTGTATGTTTAATTTCCTTTTTTCTCCCCCGGTTTAGGATATACGTAGTGTGTGTTGGCCCAGTCATGCCACAAGCTGTCCAGGTACCACACTTTCTCCGGATATTTTGCGGCCAGATCCATGGTCTCCGACCCGTCCTCCGACAGGTCGAACAGTCGCCAGACACTGTCGCTGCCGGCCCTGGACACGATCTTCCAGTCACCCACCCTGGCATAGCGTGCTCCAAAGTGCTCATTGAACAGCTCCTCATGTCCCCTTGTCGCCTGTCCCGAAAAAGTGGGCACGAGACTGATACCCGGCGTCGGAGGTATGGGATGTCCCTTGTACTCGCTGGGATAGGTAGCGCCCGCCAGCTCTACAAAGGTGCTCATAAAATCCATTACGTGACCTACATGCGCATTAAAACTTCCCTTTCTTGCTTTAATCCCGGCGGGCCAGAACGCGATCAGCGGAGTATGGACGCCGCCTTCGTAGCTCTCAGCCTTCCAGAACCGGTAAGGCGTATTGGCTACATTGGCCCAGCGCTGACCAATAGAAGCATATGTAGTCTCAGGGCCGGGTAATGCCTCCTTCTTCGTCGCATATACGATCTTCCGCCCATCTCTTGTCTCATTGGGCCGGTCGAATCCGGGTCCATAGGCGGCACAGTTCTCCGCGCTGGCCCCATTGTCTGAAAGGAAAAGGATCAGGGTATTGTCCAGCTGCCCCGTTTCTTTCAAAGCGTTGATGATGCGTCCGATGCCCTGATCCATCCGGTCGATCATGGCGGCATGTACCGCCATCGCCCGCGCATCCCATTCCTTGTCGGGATTGTTCTCCCAGCTCAGCTTGTCATTCCATCTGGGCGAGAGCCTGGTCTTCGCCGGATCGATGAGTCCCATCTTTACCATCTTCTCATACCGCGCCTTTCGAATGGCGTCCCAGCCTACCTTATAGGTGTCCTTGTATTTTTCAATATCCTCGGGCTTTGCCATGAGCGGCCAGTGTGGCGCATTCTCCGCTACATATAAAAAGAAAGGCGCGTCCGAATGCGCATAACCATTGATATAGGCTACTGCCGTATCGTTGATGGCATCGGTGTGATAATACCCTTTGGGAACAGTTCGGATAGGCGTAGTGCCGCTGACAAGGCTAAAGGGATCATAATAATCCACCACACCCCAGATGGTTCCGAAATATTTGTCGAATCCCCTGCTGGTAGGATATTGCTCCAGGGGCGAAAAGCTGTCACGCCCGGTGTGATGGCTCAGCCAATCCAGCTGCGCCTGCGGGTCCTTAAGGCCGTTGGTATTGGATACATGCCACTTGCCGGACATGGCGGTATGATAACCCGCCGTCTTCAGCACTTCCGCCAGGGTGACGGCATTTTGCGTAATATGTCCCAGGTAGCCGGGCTCATCCTCCGCATCCGTCATCTTCCCGATGCCCGCCTGCTGGTTGTACAGTCCAGTGAGCAAGGAAGCCCGTGTGGGACAACAACGGGAAGTATTATAGAACTGTGTATACCGTATGCCATGCCCGGCCAGGTAGTCGATGTTGGGCGTATGGATCTCGCTGCCAT
>DASZWE010000231.1:0-13612 GCA_035546735.1 Puia sp. | reverse complement strand
ACAGATGAGCGAATGATGCCAGCAGATCAATCTGGCATACCAGGGCGTCCGATACTTTTGGTGTAATGTGGGCAGGCCAGGCGATGATAAACGGGATGCGGGTCCCGCCCTCGAGCGCGCTGTATTTTCCACCTCGCATGGGGCCTGCCGGGGTATGACCATTCAACATTGTTACCGCTCCATCCTGATAGCCGTCATCCAGCACGGGCCCGTTGTCGCTGGAAAATATGACAATCGTGTTTTTTGTCAGTCCGTTGAGCTCCAGGTATTTCATCAATTGTCCGATGGTCCAGTCCAGCTGTAATATGTCATCACCCCTATAGCCCAGACCGCTGGTTCCCTTGAACCTTGTGGCAGGCATCCTGGGTACGTGTGGTTCCGTTAGCGCGAAGTAGAGAAAGAAAGGGGACTTGCGGTGATCGTCGATAAATTGACACGCCTTGAACATAAAAGTGGAGGACAGCTCTTCATCCACCCAGCGGGCGCGGTGTCCGCCCGACATATAGCCAATCCGGCCGATGCCGTTGACTATGGTATTGTTATGCCCTTCCGAAGATAGCATCTTTAATAGTTCCGGATGTTCCGCTCCGGTGGGGTCATTGCCGATCTTTTTTCTGTAATCCACGGCGATGGGGTCATTCGGATCGGCGGCTACTATTTTGTGGTCTTCTAAAAAGACGGTCGGCACCCTGTCTGCCGTGGCTGGGAAAATAAATGAGTAGTCAAAGCCGACCTCGTTGGGACCGGGTCTTATCTCTCCATTCCAATTTTTTGCCAGGCTATCGCCCAGGCCCAGGTGCCATTTGCCTACGATGCCGGTGGAATAGCCCGCTTGTTTGAATACTTTTGGCAGCGTTATCCTGTCAACAGGTACGATGAGCGCTGCATCGCCCGGCAGGATGCCCGTGCCGCGTTTGCGCCAGGGGTATTGCCCTGTCATTACAGCGAAGCGGGAGGGCGTACAGGTGCCAGAGGTGCAATGTCCATTGGTGAACCGGATGCCGGAGGCCGCCAGCTTATCGAGGTTAGGCGTATGTATCTTTGTCGCCCCATAACAGCTTAGGTCGCCATAGCCCAGATCATCGGCATAAATATAGATGACGTTGGGTTTTTGTTGTGCAACGACCAGGTGAAATGCCAACAAGAAGGGAAATGTCCGTATCAGATTGCGTAGCATGAGGGCGCCAATTTGCACAAATATAATTCTGATACCGGACTCAGCCCTTTTCGAATTGACTTTTCAGCAATACCAGCTGACCCAGGTGATAAGAGATGTGTATTGCCCGACTGATAAGTACATTGAGTTTATTCCGGTGCGGCTCTTTCTGGAAGTCTTCTTCGGAGACAGACATATGGCGCTGGAGCCATTGCTCATCTGTCAGACTGGCCAGGCGTTGTTCCAGATGCCCGTGCACTTCTTTCCAGTATTCCCTCAATTGTGGGATGGATGGGGTCTTCTTGCCGGATTTGTCGGGGGTGGTGATATAGATCTCTTCCAGCTCGGGGTGAAGCTTTTCTCCCAGGCCGAACAGGGGAACGATGGCGTCGTGTACGGCAATGAGGTGTCCGATGAGATAGGCGCCTGTGTTACGGCCGGGAGCGATCTCCTGTGACAGCTGTTCGTCGGTGAGGGTATTCAGCAGGCTGGTGGTTCTTTTGAGCTGGCCTTCCCAGTTGAGCAGGCCCATTTTTACGATGAGGGATTGATTGTGCATGGTGGTTTTGTCTTTGCAGGTGAATTACAAACAAAACTACCGATTGTTCGGTACGTCCAATGCTTCGGCTACGCCTGGCGACTGGCGGAATAGAGATCGTCCTGCCCTTGGTTCAATGCACGACCCCATGCGCGGACAGGTCCTGGATGATTGGCTTGTCCCATGAAGTTTTTTCAAAGATGGCGGCTGTCATGACACCCGTGGCAAAACCGCAGGCGGAATGTGGGTCGTCGTACAAACCCAGGATCTCGACCGTCTTTGGATAAAAATGAAATATAATGGTGCAGGTGGAGTCATTGGAGGGGTGATAACGGGCGACGTTATCGTCATAGAGCAGCGTGTCCATCAACGAACCGGACTCGTAATTCGGATATCCTTTATTGATATAGCAGGAGATAGCGATCCTGCCGCTGTCCAATAGCTCCACCCTGACTTCACCTGAATGGCCGAGGACATGATGTTTTCTGACAGTACCGGTGAGGGTATACGTACCCGTAGGGTTGACAAATTCGGGGGCGACGCCGCTACAGAGCAGGCCCTGGCAGAGCAGTACAACGGGAATGATGAACAGACGTTTTATAAGCATACATGCTTTTTAATGATTGAGAAAAATGGGGGTTCCCTCATGTCTGTCGTCGAACGGAAGATGCTTTTGAAAAAAATATCTTTCTAAAAAGTTGGAGGTATCAGAGAAATTGTTGCATCTTTGCACTGTTAAAAAAATCTTAAAAAGATGCAACGCACATTTATCATATCAAAATTAGGGAATAGCAGTGAGATGCTGGATCCTAAGGCTGTGCGGGGCTTATTTTGTATATAATCTATTTAGAATTAAAACACTATAACGAACCCCGCAAGAGATTGCGGGGTTTTTGTTGTCCGCCTGCGTTGTTGGAAAAGTAACCTGGCAGACAACAAGGTTTTATGATGGCCCTTCGGGCAACCGATCTGTGATCGGTTTTGGTGACATTCTATGCATAGCTACAGGACGCAACGATATAACTGTTTCTGCGACGGGTATCAGGCCAGTAAAAGCTGGTTTAATAGCCGAATAGGAGAGATATGCTTGCGACGGCCGGGAAAGATATCATGGGGATCCGAGTGATGCGGATCTTGAAAGTGGTGGAACCCGGTCGATGATGACCGGGTTTTTTTTGATCTGTTCGTCTAATGGCTGAGGACGCGGGGCTTTCTACTTCGTAATATGGGTTCGAGTCCGGCCTGACCAACATTGGATGAATAGCTCAATGGTAGAGCGTCGGCTTGTTAAGCCGGTGGTTGAAAGTTCGAGTCTTTCTTCATCCGCAAAATATTCGTGCGTGCGACGAAGATGGCGAGTCGTGACGGTCTGTAAAACCGTTGCCCGGAGAGTTGACAGAGCGGTAATGTGCAAGCCTGCTAAGCTTTGGCTGCCCTTTATCGGGCACGGAGGTTCGATCCCTCTGCTCTCCGCAATCAAGACCGCCGGAAGCGGGAGAGACTTTCAGGTGCTCTGGCAGAGATGGTTCTATTGCACCGGTTCGAAAAACCGGCTATTGGGGTTCGATTCCCCGGGGTACCGCAAAAATAATGTTATGCTGATCCTTGTAATGAAATAGCTGTTTGATTGTCAGCCACTATGGTGGCGACCTAATCATGCAATAGAAAGATTACATGCTATTTCAAAATAAAAATTATGGACAACCAACAGCTTTCAACTATCATCAATGCCAGCGCATTGTTTGACAGCTACTTTATGGATGGAAAGTCCTTGTACCTGCATTGTTTCAATGCGCTGCCGAATGTCAGCTATATAGGCAACATCGATGGAGAAAAGGCGTACAAGGCTTTTACGGATCAATTCCAGGAAGGGATTGTCCGAATCTATCAATACAGGTGGTATAGCAATAAAGAGAAGGCGTTCCGGTTCTCTACCACCTTTGCGTTGATGAAGAACAACAGCATCGTCGAGTTCGGGACAGGGTATTGCGAGGTCCTGCACGATGGGGCGGTAGACGCATTTATCGACGAGGTGGTTAAAAAAGTGAGCCATTTCAGGGAAAGGACCAAACGGCGACCGCTGGAGATCAACCTGGTGGTGTCGCAAAATGGTGACTTGTCCCTCAAGACGATGGAGGTCAAACGGACCAGGCTGGATATCGATCTGTACTATGAGGACGATTTTAAAGAGACGGATGCTTTGATAAGGAAACGATTGAATAAAAAGAACGACAAGGGAATCGTGCTGCTGCATGGCATTCCCGGATCTGGGAAGACGACGTACTTACGGCATCTCATCGGCAAGATCCGAAAGCGGGTATTGTTCCTTTCTCCGTCTGTCGCGGGGAGCCTGACAAGTCCGGATTTTATCCAGCTGTTGATGGACAATCCCAATACGGTGCTTGTCATCGAGGATGCGGAGAACGTGATCATGGACCGGCGTCAGCAGGCAGGGTCATCCGTTGCCAACCTGTTGAATATTTCCGATGGGCTGCTGGCGGACTGTCTGAATATCCAGCTGATATGCACTTTCAACAGTTCTTTATCGCTGGTAGACAGCGCGCTGATGCGGAAGGGCAGGCTGATCGCCAGATATGAGTTTGGTAAGCTCAACATTGCCAAGGCTCAACGTCTGAGCCAGCATCTGGGTTTCGATACGCCAATCGACAAGCCCATGACCATTGCAGAGATAACCAATCCTCATGAAAAGGATCATCTGGAGGGTCGGGTGGAGATCATCGGGTTCAGGACGAGCTTAATGAAAAATTAAAAAAGGGTGTTATGAAAAAAATGCAACAGTGGAGGCGTCTTGACAGGTCGCTTATAGACACAGATATTGTTGATGAGATCCGGGCGGCCCTGGTCAGGGAAAAGGAAGCAGGTCATGAATTAAAGGTCTGCATCGGCACGGACAGCCAGGTGAAGGGGGCCGAGACGGAGTTCGCCACCGTCATCGTCAAAACGAACCACAGGTTCGTTGTCCGAAGGACAGACATTAGATATTTCCGGACGACGGGGTACATTTCCTAGAAACCCGTTGTCCGGACATTTATCAGGAAAGGTAAGGGAGGATTTATTTATGTCAACAGCGAGATCTCGGAGCAAAAAATGAGCGTGAAGGAGAGGATGTTGAAGGAGGTGGCCAGGAGTATTGAAGTGGCGTATCCGTTGAGCCGATTGTTCACTTTGTATGGAGTGGATATGGAGGTGCATGCGGACATCAACACCAACCCTGGCTTTAAGAGTAACGACGCGCTGAAAGAGGCGATGGGGTATATACTGGGAATGGGGTTTTCTTTCCGGGCCAAGCCCGAGGCATTTGCCAGCTCGAGCTGTGCGAATAAGGTGGTACAATAGTTTAGAGAAAATAAAAATTTTAAAAATGAGAAGGAATCCAAGGTTCATAATGAGTGAAAAGACAGGCAGGGCGCATGGGCGTCCTGATCATCGATCACAGGAAAGTAAATCATTATGGACAGAAAAACTATTGAACGATACGGGGCAGATATACTCTGTTACCGGCTGCGTACAGCACGCCACAAGAAAAGGATGCAGTACGAGGATCTTGATAAGCGGCTGATAGCGCTGGATAAGGAGCAATGGGCACTACGTAAACAACAGTGGAACCTGGGCTGGGAGCCGCTGATACCTCCCGTTCAGAAGGGATGGAAGCGTTGCTTTGTGTTACAGGGCGACGTCGCCAGGGGCAAACATGCGGAGTTCTTTGAGGGAATATTGAAGAAGATCAATACGTACCAGTAGGTGTATTGATCGACCAGCTGCGGCAGCTGTTCACGACTTCAAAATAAATAATGGGCGGCGACCATGCGGGCGTCGTCTTCAAAAACGGGTGGTCACTGTAAAGTGGCCGCTCTTTAAAAGAGTAAAATGGGAAAGTTAAAATTAAGAGGAAAAGATCTGCGGGCCATCGGCTATCCCGAGGGACCGGTGATCAGCATTGCCATGAATGTCATGGAAAAGAATTACAAGTTTACAGAAAAGGAGGATGTGATGAATTTATTGAAGCAAATACTGGCCTCTCCCGTTGAATATGCGAATGATGCTGTATTGGGTTTGATAGCACAGCAGCTGATACCGAAGCAGGAGACAGAAGGGGCGGAGATATCCCTGAACAACACGGGGATACAGTTTAATATTTTTGGGAGCGACCAGATCGAGGAAGGGGCGACCCATCAAATGTACCAGGCGGCTAAACTGCCTATCGCTGTGGCGGGCGCACTGATGCCGGATGCGCATGCGGGGTATGGACTTCCTATCGGAGGTGTGCTGGCTACGGAAAATGCCGTCATCCCCTACGGAGTGGGGGTGGACATCGGCTGCCGGATGTGTCTGTCGGTGTTCGACATCGATCCGAAGGAGCTGACGCAACGGGACCATTATTTTACGCGTGAGCTGAATGAAGCCACGCTGTTCGGAGGTGGAAGACAGTTCGACCAGAGCACTCCCCACGAGGTCGTGGACCGGAAGGAGTTCGACGAGATACCAATCCTGAAAGCCTTGCAGGGACGTGCGGCCCGGCAGCTGGGCTCATCGGGGTCCGGGAATCACTTTGTCGAGTTCGGTAAGGTAGCCATCACGGAGAAGGATGCCATACTGGGGATCGAGCCGGGTGAATACCTTGGCTTATTGTCTCATTCCGGTAGCCGTGCATTGGGCGCCAATATCGCCGGTCATTATACAAAGATCGCCAAACAGAAAAGACGGCTTCCCGGTGAGGCGAACAACCTGGCATGGCTGGACCTTACCGAAGAGGAGGGGATCGAATACTGGCTGGCGATGAACCTGGCCGGAGACTATGCATCGGCCTGTCATGAGATCATTCACGATAAGATAGCCCGGCAGCTGGGGCGGAAACCGCTGAAGAGAGTGGAAAACCATCACAATTTTGCCTGGAAGGAAATACATGAGGGACGGGAGGTGATCGTCCACCGGAAAGGGGCAACCCCTGCCGGAAAGGATGTGCTGGGTATCATTCCCGGGTCGATGACTGCACCCGGATTTATTGTAAAAGGTAAGGGACAGGAAGCTTCTTTATCTTCCGCCAGTCATGGAGCCGGTAGAAAGATGAGCCGGACTGCCGCCTTGAATACCCTGACGCAGGACCTGTTGAAAAAGACCTTGCAGCAGCATGGAGTAAAGCTCCTGGGCGGAGGGCTGGATGAATCGCCGCAGGCGTATAAGGATATCGACATGGTGATGCAGTCCCAGCGGCAGCTCATCGATGTAGTGGGGAAGTTTACACCTCTCATCGTGAAGATGGATGGCGCTGCGCCGAAACAATGGAAGAAACCCAAAAAGGAGGGTGATCAGGACGAATCGTAGATTCGCCAATAACGACGAAAGGCCGCCCGTATCAGGCGGCTTTTTTTATTGGGGGGGCGGCTTAGTTGCACCGGTAACTGCCTGATAAGGGACATGATTTCTTTACTCAATAAAGAACGCCAAATATTATAGAAAAGCGTTCATCCCGTTATCTAACCTGTCTGTCAATACGAATCTCTTCTTATATGTAGAAGTGTTTACCTTTGTAGATAAAGCAAAAGGAGCCTAAAGTAGGCCCCTTTTAATATCTAAGGAAGTAGAGATGAATTGCGGAATTGCCTCCAGAACCAATCCAGCCTATCTTCCTTTTTTATCTTTAATTAAGTTTATTTAGATTGTTTTTACAAAGTTATGAAAATATTTTTTTGAAATGCAATTAATCAGTCATAAAAATGTTGGCTTAACAATCTGTCAACGATTCTTTATTGAAAAGTCACTAGAATTGTTATATCTCGGAAGCATTGATTCTTATAGGGTAAGATTAAATAATCCCAAAACAGCCCTTGAAGAGCTTAAATATTGCTTAGAAGAATATGGTGTAGGGAGAATAAAGCATTTTCAGACCATCAAGGCAAGAGATAAGGATAAAAAAGCCATTACAGAGGAAGTGTTTATGCTATTGTCATATGACCCAAGCTATCTTGAATTTAAGGCACTATCTCTAAAATATTTAAAACAGCTTCTAGTTACCGCAACAGAGCATGATTACAAGAAACTGGTTTCTGCCATTGATATTCTTTTGAAAGAAAATAAGTCTTACTTACTATCAGTCATAAGCGGCATTGAAGGCCTAATTACTTCTAACAATGCAAGTTTTGTCGAATTAACAAAACTTGATAAATCTTTAAACATATTATTTAGTGAACTGATACACATAGGATTCTCAAAAGGATTTCTATATAAATTGGTGTACGGAATTTTTGTAAATTCTTTAACCAATGGGAGACCTTTTGATGATCATTTCGTGAATTTTAGAGCCAGGATATTACTTCCCCCAAGCGCATATCAAGTAGTTTTTAGAATTGATACGACACCTAAAGTCTCCCATGCTATTACAACTATTAATAACCCGATACTAACGGTTGCGGATAATTAAACGATATTCAGCTGGAAAATAGGCATCGTTTAGAATTGAGTGCTTTCAATTCGCCTGCAAAGGCGCGGAAATTCATAAAGTGTAAAATAACTGCATTGGATTATCTTGCTGCACTAAAAAAGGCAAGAAACGTTCTGTCAGAATATTTTGATGTCATTAATTTAGGATTATCTGATGAGTTCTTGCATAACCATCAACGTGTATTAGTAATAGATGAAAGATCTCCTGAGCAGGCTGCATTTCAAAGTAATGTGAATATTCTTGATGGAAGATATAGGGCTGAGAAAATGCATTATGTAGGGTTTACTCAAAAACTTCCTACAATATTAAATAATATGCAAGTTCAGTCTGAAGCAAAAGAGAAAATAAAGTCTGCTATCAGGTATCTTAGGCTCGGAAATCAATCAACTGAGGTAGAACACAAATTCATCAATTACTGGATTGGTTTAGAATATTTGTTCTCCAATTATGAGAGTCAAAGTACCATAAATCGAATAAAAGATCATTTTATTAATGCTCATGCGCTTGCATACGTAAAGAGAAATGCATACAGTTTTAAAACAACGTTTGATCAGATAAGCGTGCATGATCAGGTAAAAGTGCCTTCGTATACGCCAGGTAATTTCTCCTGTTTGACCTTGCAAAGTTTTTATGTTGAAACTTCTACCCATTTATTAAATGACTATCCCTTACTCGCTTTCAGAGCAATGGATTTAAATCAATTATTTTTTGAGCCTAATAAACCAGCAAATGCTATGAGTTATATTAAGAGACATAGGGAGAATCTTGAAATACACTTTACGAGGATATATCGGCTCAGGAACGAAATTATTCACGACGCAGCAACTAATACTAACAGTGAACTTATCGCCTCAAATTTGAGATATTATCTAACATTTATTTTGAATGAGCTAATAGATTTTTTATCAAAAAACCATGCAAAGGAAACTTCAATTGAAGATTATTTTATTCTTAATGAAATTGAACTGGGTAATATAGAACATAGTGGCTACCCCCTGGCTCAGTTGTTAGAAGTTGATTGTTCGATTGATTTTATCTCGTAATATTCCGGCTGCTGCTGCCGAATTTGTGATTTTCCCTGACTGCCATGCAACATTTGCATTTATATCGTGTATTTCTGTCACGGGCCGTCCGGCCATTCCCTTAAATTAAAGCTCATGCTCAGAAACTATATCGTCGTCGCCTGGCGCAATCTCCTTAGGAGCAAGTGGTATTCCCTTATCAATACGTTTGGCCTTTCCATCGGCATTGCCGTTGCGTTGCTCATCGGCTTATGGATCTGGGATGAGATGACCTACGACCATTACCATGTCAATCATGAGCGTCTGGCCCGTATCATGACTACCCAGACCTTCAACGGACACACGGGCACCGGGGATGCCGTGGCGGTCCCGCTGGGTAAGGAGCTGCGTACGAAGTACGGCGCCGACTTCCGGTACGTAAGCATGGCCTCCTGGAATTTTAACCATATTCTGGCGATCGGCGATAAGAAGCTGAGCGTGGATGGTATGTCGGCAGAGGCCGCCTTGCCGGAGATGTTTACGCTGAAGATGCTGGAAGGACGCCGGGATGCGCTGAAAGATCCCTCCTCCATTCTTCTCAGCCAGTCTGTGGCGAAATCCCTGTTTGGCAATGCTCCGGCCATGGGACAGATCATAAAGGCGGATAATAAGCTGAACTATAAGGTGGCAGGTGTTTATGAAGACCTCCCCCGCAATTCCTCTATCTATACTACCAGGTTCCTTACTCCCTGGGACCGGTATGTGAGCGAGAATGACTGGGTAAAGAGAAGCGAGACGCAGTGGGGTAACCATTCTTTTCAGATCTTTGTTCAGCTGCAGCCGAATGTGGACCCTGCAAAGGTTACGAGCCGGATCAAAGATATTCCCAAGGCCCATAACAAAGAGGGACAGGAAGAGCTCATCGTCCAGCCCATGGATAACTGGCGTCTTCACAGTGACTTCAAGAACGGCAAGGTGGCAGGGGGGCGTATCCAGTTTGTCTGGCTCTTCGGCATCATCGGTGTTTTTGTGCTGTTGCTGGCCTGTATCAATTTCATGAATCTTTCCACCGCGCGTAGCGAGAAGAGGGCCAAAGAGGTAGGTATCCGGAAGACCGTCGGATCGCTTCGGGGACAGCTCATCGGTCAATTCCTCAGCGAGTCGCTTGTGGTGGCCTTGCTGGCCTTTATATTTTCTATTGGCTGGGTGCTGCTGGCCCTTCCTTTTTTCAATTCCATTGCGGACAAGGAGATGCATCTTCCCTGGGCGCAGCCATTGTTCTGGCTGGCGGCGCTGGGTTTTACGCTGATCACAGGCGTTCTTGCGGGCAGCTATCCCGCCTTTTATCTGTCCGCCTTTGAGCCGATCAAGGTGTTGAAAGGTTCCTTCCGGGCGGGACGCAATGCCTCTCTGCCACGCAAGGTGCTGGTAGTGCTCCAATTCACGGTTTCCGTCGCCCTGATCATCGGCACTATCCTTGTTTTTCGTCAGATCCAGTTTGCGCGGAACCGGCCTGTGGGCTATAGCCGGGAGGGGCTGATCACGGTGGATATGCGTACGCCTGAAATCACGGGTCATTACGACGCCATGCGGGATGACCTACTCCGGACCGGCGCTGTCGAAGATATGTCTGAATCTTCCGGTCCCGTCACCGATGTCTGGTCCAACCAGATCGGCTTCGACTGGAAAGGGAAGGATCCCAATACGGTGCCTCTCTTTGGCATTTGCGCCTGTACCCATGATTTTGGCCATACGATGGGTTGGTCCATCAAGGAAGGGCGCGATTTCTCCCGTAGCTTCCCCACCGATACGGGAGGTATGATCCTGAACGAGGCGGCTGTGAAGCTGATCGGTCTGCCTCATCCTGTAGGGGAGACCATCAAATGGAATGATAAGAACCATACGGTCCTGGCTGTTGTGCATGACATGGTGATGGAATCTCCTTATCAGCCTATCAAGCCCACGATCTTCTTCCTGGACTATAGCTGGACCAATGTCATTACGCTCCGGCTCAAGCCGTCCATGAGCACCCGTGCCGCTCTTGCCGCCATCGAGCCCGTCTTCAGGAAGTATGATCCCGGCAATACGTTCGAATACAAATTCGTCGACGAGCAATTTGCCCGTAAGTTCTCCGACGAGCAGCGGATCGGCCGTCTGGCAACCGCCTTTGCCGCGCTGGCTATCTTTATTTCCTGTCTGGGGCTCTTTGGGCTGGCCTCTTTTGTGGCGGAACAACGGACCCGCGAGATCGGGGTGCGTAAGGTGCTGGGGGCATCCCTGTTCCATCTCTGGAAGATGCTTTCCACGGATTTTGTAGTGCTTGTTCTTATCTCCTGTGCCATTGCCATTCCCATAGCCTGGTATTTCCTGGCGAAATGGTTACAGCGTTATGAGTATCGCGCTCCCATGTCGTGGTGGATCTTTGCCATCGCCGCCTTTGGGGCGCTGGCCATTACGGTACTGACTGTCAGCTTCCAGGCCATCCGGGCTGCGATGATGAACCCTGTGCGGAGCCTGAGGACGGAATGAGATTAAAGACCCAGGTGATGGACGGATACGATAAATTTTATAAATTGTTGTATAAACCTACAACCTGTCACTATGAAGAGACTTGCATCCATCGTACTTTTGGTGTGTTCGCATTGTCTATATTCACAGTCAACCGCCATTATAAATGGAGAAATTACCGGGTTGGCGGACGGCACCATGGTGTTCCTGGATGGCGAAACCGTAGATGCAAGAGATTCTGCCGTCACCAAAAATGGGGCTTTTCATTTTACCAGAAAGATAACGAAAGGAGAAGTTTACAACCTTTGGTTGGGCCGGAGCTATGGCCCGGGCACATTGCTAGTCTTATATGTTGACAAGGGGGTGATAAATATTTCGGCCCGGGATGGTGTCTGGGTTGATATGCATGTGGGAGGCAGCCAATATGCGGAGGACTATTCCGACTATCTAAACACGCTGAAGGCAAACGATATTTTGAGGCGGAATTACGATATACAGAGGCTGACAGAGGAGGCGGAGCGCAAGCAGGATAAGGCAGCCGGGCAATCGTTGTACCGGCAATTCCTCGTTAATGACTCGCTTAAGCAGGTAATTGAAATGTGCTGGGTTGCTGAACACCTGGCATCACCCATCAGCTGTTCTATATTGTTTAGCCGCCGATTTGAATTAAGACCGGGTCAGTTGGACAGTGCTTTTCACCAACTGACGGAGGAGGCAAAGAACAATGGGCCGGGTCGCCGGCTGGGGATACAAGTAGTTGCTGTGAAAAACACGCATATAGGAGATTTTGCCCCTTTGTTTACGCAGGCGGATACGGCCGGGCACCCGGTGGCTCTTAAAGATTTTAGGGGCAGGTATGTATTGCTTGATTTTTGGGCAAGCTGGTGTGCGCCATGCCGGGCTGAAAACCCTACGATAATAGCAGCTTATAATAAGTATAAAAGTAAAGGCTTTACCGTCTTGAGCGTATCGTTGGACGAAAACAAAGAAAGCTGGCTTTCCGCTGTATATAAAGACGGCCTCCCCTGGACGCAGGTTTCTGACTTACAGTCGTGGGACAATGCTGTTGGCATGCAATATAACGTTCATCGTGTGCCTGCCAATTTTTTGATCGACAAAGAGGGTAAAATTATTGCGACAGATTTGAGGGGTGATGATCTCGGGAAAAAACTGCAGGAGGTGTTGCCGTAGCGATCTTATTTATGGCTGGCCGCTTTGTTCAGGACGTCCAATATCGCCTTGCGAATGCGGGCCTTTTCCGCAAATGCGATAAGATGTCCTCTTACGGGGATCATTTGAATATCCAGCGAGGGAACATTGGTCAGGTGGGTCCTGGCGAAATCCGCATTGGAGGTGTAGATCAGCTCGTCGTTAGCGCCCTGCAGGTAGGCAACGGGGACGTGTATGCGCGGCCACAAGGGCAGCATCTTTATCAATTCTTCCTTATGATGGATCTTTTCCTGATTGGCCGACTGCAGCATACGGGGGATCGTCCAATGTATCAGGGGCGACTCGATGATATGGGTGAACCAGAAATAATGCTCCCGCCCCGGGCCTATGGCGGGTCCGGTCAATACCAGTCCATCCACCAGCTCAGGGTAATCCATCGCCAGGCGACAGGCTATAGGCGCCCCATAGGATACGCCCACTACCACGATCGGATGATGTGCATGATGAAGACTGTCCAGTATGGGGGGGATGACGGCGGCCTGGGCCTGAATATCCGGCATGGGGTTGGCCAGTCCTGAATAGCCGTAACCCGGACGGTCCAGCGCATAAATGTTAGCACTATTACGCAGCGTGCTGTCCGAGAGATATCCTTTCCAGTAGCTGAGTGAGCTGGGCGCTCCATGGATAAAAAGAATAGTTGGTTTTGTGGTGTCCTCTCCTACTTCTATGTAACGGATGTTGCGGCCTCCGGATGTATAGTAACCAATATGGGCGGGGAC
>DASZWE010000230.1:0-11506 GCA_035546735.1 Puia sp. | reverse complement strand
ACCCGGATCAGGATCGTCGGAAAGGTCATCTCCGAAGAGCTGGCGGCCGAAGCAGCCCGTCATGATCATATCACCGTAGTCGAAAAGCCCTATGAGACCAGCGACCTGGAAGGGGCTGATATCGTCATCGTAGCCGTAAATGATATCCCTGCGGCCACAAGAATAAAAGAGGATACCCGCAGAGCAGGGCTGCTGGTGAATGTAGCCGACAAGCCGGAACTGTGCGACTTCTATCTCAGCTCGGTGGTACGGAAAGGTCATCTCAAGATCGCCATTTCCACCAATGGCAAATCCCCCACCATCGCCAAACGGCTAAAGGAAGAGATAGGCAGCATGATACCCGATGAAATGGACAATGTGCTGGACAATATGCAGACCATCCGGCAGCGGATGAACGGGGACTTCAGCGAAAAAGTAAGGCAGCTGAATGATCTGACAAAAGTGCTGGTGGCCAAACAGGCAGTTCCGGACAAGCCGGAGATCCTGCACAGACGAGGGCCGGGCAAGTGGATGCAGGTGGTAAAATGGTGTCTTTTTGCCTTTCTGTTCATGATATTGGGACATGCCATCCTTTCGATGGTGCCTCTCCGTGATATAACAAGCTACGTCAGGGCCCTGCCAAGGGAGGAGATAAATGGTTTCTCGCTGATGATGCTGACGGGCTTTATCGCGCAAATAGTGGATGGCTCCCTGGGTCTTGGCTATGGGACCATATCCACCACTTTTCTGCTGGCCATGGGCGTTAGCCCTGCCATTGTCAGCAGCCGGGTGCATTCAGCCAGGGTATTTTCCAGCGGCGTATCGGGATATAGCCATCATCGCTTTGGCAACATCAATAAAAAGCTTTTCCAGGTGCTGGTAATACCGGGCTGCATCGGTGCTATCGTCGGGGCCACCCTGGCCTATTTCGGACAGAAATATGCATCCTATGTACGTATCCCCCTTTCCATATATACGATATATTTAGGGTTTTATATCCTGCAGAAAGCGTTTAAGAAAAAGAGCCCGAAAGACAAGGTCAGGCGGGCCGGCTGGCTGGCTTCTGCCGGCGGGTTCATGGACGCCTTTGCCGGCGGCGGCTGGGGTACGCTGGTCACCAGCACGCTCATCTCCAAACGGAAAAACCCCCGTTATGTCATCGGGTCCGTATGCCTGGCGGAATTCTTTGTCGTGCTGGCCAGCTCCATCACCTTCTTTATACTGCTGCGTCATATCCCGCTGAGAGATGTGGCCGGCATGATCCTGGGAGGCATGATCGCCGCACCTGTCGCCGCCCGGCTCGTAGGCAAGCTGCCGATAAAGGCCATGTTTATTGCCGTGGGTTCGCTGGTAATGCTTACCAGCTGCAATACGCTGTGGAAAGCTGTCATGACGGTGATCCATTCCTTATAAGACCATCAGGCTACACCCTCTGATGTCGCTATTGTCCACTCGTCCCGACACTTCAAAGGTTCCATTTGGATGTATCAATCCGATGTCATCTACTGCCAGGAAGCTACAGGAGTAAATATTAGCCAGATCTATAATATTGAGCAGCCCTTCCCCCCGATGGCTGACATCCAGGGGATCGTCCTCTTTTCTCACCACTGCCTGCATCCAGGGCGGACATTCGAATAGTCCGTCCCCGACGGAATAAGCCTGCGAAAGCAGCTCGGTCATCCCATATTCGGCATGTACCGCCTTTACCCCCAGCCTGTTCCGCAGGTATGCATGCAGCTCGGGACGGGTGATCTCCTTCCGGCGACCCTTCATGCCGCCCGTCTCCATAACAATGGTATGCTCCAGCCGCAGGGAATACTTCTCCGCAAAATCCAGCAGGGCAAAGGTCACCCCGATGAGCAGGGTCTTCTGCCCCTTTGCTTCCAGCCTCTGCAACAGATCATAGAGCTTACCGTGCTCATACAGGTAGAATCCGCTGTCGGGATGATGGCTGAGCGCGATCATGTCATTGACCATCACCACGAGGCTGGATCCCGTCCTTTCCAGGTAGGCCGGAAGCAACCCTATGACACAAAATTCTCGTATAGGACCATAGAAGAGCTCGAATCCCTTTGTAAAGCTCGTTTTGTAGAGCTGCAGATCCTTTACCTCATGACGGCTGCCTCCCGTACCCGTGGTGCCGCTGCTCTCAAATACGGCCTGAGGGGTAAATTCGGTGGTGTGAACGGCATGGGTCTTAAAAAAGCTCACCGGCAGAAATGGGATCCCCGTCAGGGTACGCACATCATCCGGCTGTATGCCCAATCTGTCGGTATAGGAACGATAGAGAGGATTGTGATCATACTGGAAACGAAAAATGTCCAATGTCAGGCCGGAAAAGGTTTCAGGACGAACTTTGAATATATCGGACAGCAAATTGTAAAAAATCATATTAGGTTAGCCCTTTTCAACAAAATTAGGTAGGTTTGTAAATATATCCACAGCATGAAGCTTTCATCATTTCTGATACCTGGAATATTGATAATGATGTTCGTTGCCGCAGGGTCTTGCAGCAAGAGCGGTGGTGGCAAACCAAAGATAAGCATAGCATCCATCAACAATCCCATTCAACCCGACGAGGACCTGGATGTAAACCTGAAATTCTCCAACGGCAGCAATCTTTCCGGCGGCTGGCTGCTGGTCATCCGCACCCGGGTGAATCAGATACCTCCTATCAATACCATTGGCGGCGATACCCTTCTCCTGCAACTCCCCACTTATTCCGGCACCGACAAAGGAGAATTTGAATTTACACAACCCTACCAGAGCTATCTTCATTTCGATGACCATATCAACGACACGCTGATCTTTAAATTTGCAGCGATCGATGCCAATGGTGATTCCAGCGATATCATATCTTCGCCTAAGATCGTGTCGATCAGCCCTTAAAGAAAGCGCTTTGCTAAGAAAAATATTCGATTTTTTCATTTTTAGCAGTCTTTATATTGCCTTGTGCGCCGTGCTTATGGTATGGCAGACGAGTGAATTGCTGCTGGGCAGTCCACCCCCCGAAAGACTGGTGGGTTTTGTATTCTTTTCCACCATCTGCAGCTATAATTTTCATTGGTATCTTACTCCCTATTCCGTCAATCCTTCCCGCAGGGCATTGTGGACACAGCGGCATAAAATACTCCATTTTATTCTTTACCTGGTAGGACTGGTAGGGTCGGCGGTCTACTTCTTTTACCTGCTGTCACATGTAATAGCCCTCTGTTTCGGGGCCTTTGTCACCTTTCTGTACTCTGCTCCCAAGCTCCCCCAGCCTATTTTCCGGCGGCTGCGTGACGTCGCGGTGGGAAAGACCATTTTTCTGGCCATTGTATGGACCTATGTGACAACGGTGCTACCCCTGATCATAACAGGGGCCGGGTGGAGCGGAGGTCCCATTCTCTTTGTCCTTAGCAGGTTCTTTCTCATTTATGCCATTTGTATACTCTTCGACTACCGCGACCGGGACGATGACCGGAAAGATGGGATCCGAAGCCTTATCACCATGCTCAATGAAATAGGTATCGACAGGCTGTTCTTTGGCGCGCTGACGGTATTTGGTCTAAGCACCCTGGGGCTGGCCTTTTTTCACTACCCCGGGTTTTATATACTGTTATTGCTGATACCGGGCATACTGACGGCTGTGCTGTATAACAGGGCCAAAAGGGATTTTTCCGACTATTTATATTACTTTGTCCTGGATGGGATGATGATGTTTTCCGGGCTGCTGATGCTGATCTTCCGAATTTAAGTAAATTTGCACCTCAATCAATCCTGGTACAATGTCAAAAACTACGAAGACCGACGCAAAATCACCATCCATATTGACTACCAAATCGCTGAATTTTCTAAAGAGCTATATCGATAATCCATCCCCCGTAGGTTTTGAAAGCAGTGGACAGCACCTGTGGCTGAATTATCTAAAACCCTATATCGACAGCCATTTTACGGACCCTTATGGTACAGCCGTAGGGGTGATCAATCCCAAGGCAGCCTTTAAAGTGGTCATCGAGGCGCATGCCGACGAGATCAGCTGGTTCATCAACTATATTACCCCCGAAGGTCTTTTATACCTCAAGCGCAATGGAGGAGTTGATCACCAGATCGCCCCCGCCCAGCGGGTCCTTATTCATGGCAAGAAGGGAAAGGTACCGGCAGTATTCGGATGGCCGGCTATCCATACACGATTGGGCAATCCGGACTCCAAGGAGCCGGCCCCCAAGGTAGACAACCTTTTCCTGGATTGTGGCGCCCGAAATAAGAAAGAGGTGGAAGACCTGGGTGTGCACATCGGGGCCGTCGTCACCTACCAGGCAGGCTATGAAGAGCTGGCCTACGATTACCTGGTAGGCCGGGCGTTTGACAACCGGGTCGGAGGCTTTATGATCGCCGAAGTGGCGCGGCTGCTGCACGAGAATAAGAAGAAGCTGCCCTTTGCGCTGTACGTGGTGAATGCCGTTCAGGAAGAAGTAGGTCTCCGGGGCGCAGAGATGATCGCCCGCCGGATCAAGCCCGACGTCGCCATCATTACGGATGTCACCCATGATACGGCAACCCCCATGATCAATAAGATCATCGAAGGGGATATCACCTGTGGCAAAGGCCCCTCGCTGGCTTTCGGGCCTGCCGTACACAACAAGCTGCTGGCTTTGGTACAGGATGTAGCAGAGAAAAAGAATATTCCCGTACAAATGCGGGCCGTATCCAGAAGCACAGGCACGGACACGGATTCTTTCGCCTATGCCAATGACGGATGCCCTTCCGTGCTGATCTCCATTCCCCTGCGCTATATGCATACGACGGTGGAGATGCTGCATAAAAAAGACATCGAGCAGACCATCCAGCTGATGTACGAGACCCTGCTGACGCTGACCCCGCAAACCAATCTCCGCTATCTATGATCGGAAAGCTTTTATTATACATCGACCCGGGCAGCGGCAGCTACCTCATACAAGTGATCATTGCCGCCGTGCTGGGAGCTGCTTTCTTTTTCAAGAACCTGTGGTGGAAATTCCGATCGCTTTTCACCAGGAAAAAACCGCCCTCTCAGCAAAACGACAATAAAAATGTCTGAGCCTGCTCTTCACCCCTCGTCCTATCGGGATCCAGCGGGCTTCGTATTCCAGGTCGAAGGCATTTATTACAGACAGGTAAATCAATCCTATGCGGCCGACTACTCCCTGCTGATGAGTTCCGGTCTGTATGACACCCTGGCGGGGAAAGGGCTGCTCATTACGCACCAGGAGCTGCCGGACGGCCCGGTCCTTCCGGCCCATGCGACACAGCGGTACAAGACGCTCCTGCCTGCACAGCTCGGCACGATCTCTTATCCCTATGAATGGAGCTTCGGGCAGCTAAGGGATGCCGCGCTGCATACATTGGAAGTGCTGAATATTTCCCTTCGGCACGATATGATCCTGAAGGATGCCACTCCATTCAATATACAGTTCGTACAGGGAAAACCCGTCCTTATAGATACGCTGTCCTTCGAGAAGTACGACCCCGCATTGCCCTGGGTAGCCTATCGGCAGTTTTGCGAATGCTTTTTATTTCCCCTGTACCTGGAGCATTATTGCGGCATCGAACAAAGAAAATTCCAAACGGCCTGGCCGGATGGGATATCCGCCCGCCTGACGGCCCGGCTGCTCCCCTGGAAGAGCCGGCTGAACGCCGGCGCCCTGCTGCATGTCCATCTGCCAAACAGCGTAAGGTCCGGCGGCAAAGAAAGAAAGACCACGTTCAGCCGGCAGAAGCTGTTGCATATCCTGCAACACCTGGAAGGTATTATTAGAAAACTGAAAGCAAACGTAGCATCCCATCCCACCTGGAACGACTATTACAACAGGACCATCCTCAGCCAGGATTACCTGCACGAAAAAGAAAAGCTGTTCAGACAGTACGTGGATGGTATCGCCTTTCGCACAGCCCTGGACATAGGCACCAACGACGGCTTTTTTGCACGGATACTTTCGGAAAGAAAGGAGGCTTCCATTCTGGCCATCGATGCGGACGCCACTTGTATCCATCGTCTGTATACCATCGTCCGTGAAAAGAATATACAAAATGTGCTCCCCCTTTGTATCGATCTGTTACTCCCCTCCCCCGCCATCGGATTGCGCAATAAGGAAAGGGCTTCCTTCCATGACCGGGTCCATCCGGAGCTGGTCGTCGCATTGGCAGTCCTCCATCACCTGGTATTGAGCAGCAATATACCGCTCCATGATATTGCCGGGTATATGGCAGCGCTGACGATCCGCCTGCTCGTGATTGAATTTGTTCCCCTCGAAGACCCGAAAGCGCAGGAACTCATACGGAACAGGGACAGCCATCATCCGTATGACACGCATAGCTTTGAACGACACTTCCTGGAATATTTTTCCATCGAGAAAAAGTCCGGCGTGCCGGGCACGAAAAGAGTATTGTACCTTATGAGAAAAAAAACGCCCATTCCATGAAACGAAAACTGCCTTACCTCCCGTTCTTCCCTTTCCTGCTGCCCTTATTCTTTGTGCTGCACGGAGTGGCAGAGAACGCCGCAAACATCGATATCAGGGATTGCCGGGGATTGCTGGGCGTATATATGGCCGTCACGGTTGTACTGTATCTTTTCCTTTATTTATTCTATCATGATCACAGCAGGACCGCGCTGGCCGTGGGCGCTCTGCAAGGCGCTTTCTTTTTCTTCGGCGCCCTGCATGGTTTTTTGAGCCGCTATGTTCCCCCGCTAAGCAAATACATCATTATATTGCCTCTACTGGCCATATCGCTGGTCGTCATACTGATCCGGCTGAAAAAGTCTTCCTTCAGTCCCCGAAGGCCGGTATTCTTTATAAATATACTCTTCCTCATCTATATCCTTTTTGATCTGATCAGGCTTGGTCTGCCGGCTGACCCTTACCGGCGCAGACTTTCACTGACATCTCCTTATATCATGCCACCGCAGGCTCTGGATAGCACTTATCCCGATGTGTACTTCCTGCTGATGGACGAATATGCAAGCACGAGCTCGCTGAGGACATGGTTCAACTATGACAACAGCCGCCTGGATAGCTTTTTAAACAGTGAAGGGTTCCGTCTGATCCCCGCCAGCCGTAGCAATTACAACTTTACGTCCTTTTCAATGGCCTCCATGCTGAACATGTCCTATTTAAAAGGACTGGGAAATGAGTGCACCATTGCGGATTATGCATCCTGTAATAAGCTGATACGTAACAGCGAGGCCGTACAATTCTTCTCCATGCATGGTTACGACATCGTCAACTATTCCATATTCGACCTGGATGATCAGCCTTCCACAGTCAATGAAGACCTTTTGCCCGTAAAAACAAACCTGATCACAGCGCAAACACTTTTGGGACGCATCCGGCGTGACATAGGATGGAACATCTACTCGTTGCCATGGCACATCGGATGGATAAGACAACAGGCCTACCAGGTAATGGACAACAACAACGGGTTCATAGCCGGAGTTGAAAAGACAAGCAGCACAAGATCTGAACGTCCCCGTTTCATATACGCCCATCTCCAGATGCCGCATAATCCCTTCTTCTATGACAAACAAGGCAGACTGAAAGAGCCAAAGGAAATGGAACAGAGCATCAAAGGCTACCTGGACTATCTTCCCTATACGAATGGGGTGATCCAAAAGCTGGTGACTGCTATCCAGCAGAATTCGCATCGCTCAGCCGTGATCTTGCTGATGGGCGACCATGGCGTCCGGTATGACGCAACCGGCGGCGGAGATCCCGATAACCTGCATTATTTCCAAAACCTGAATGCCGTCTACTTCCCTGACAAGGACTACCACTTATTTTATAATAGTGTCAGCGGAGTCAATCAGTTCAGGATCGTCTTTTCCAAGATCTTCCACCTTAATATCCCTTTGCTCCGGGATTCGACCATTCTTTTGAAAGACAGGCAGTATTAGAACTCTCATCCGGTGCGCCGCATACCTCAAGGCGGCCCATAGCCAAATGACCGCCACAAGCAGAAAGATATAGCCGGAACAAAGACGCCAGTAAAAGCTGTCATTCCCAGGGCTATGATTGTCCGAATACACCGCATAGTACGCTTCTGCAGATAGCAGGCTCTTTATCTTCTCTATCATTCCCTTCGGATAGGCCAGGCGGAGGTAACGGCCGTAATAAAAGGTAAAGAGTGTATTTTGGTCAAATGATTTTATTGCTGCGACGCTGACTTTTTCGAAAGATCTTTCGACGAGGCTGTCTCCCTCGTAATGAAGGGCTTTATACGACGTATCCAGGTCATGGCGTCGCAGTTGTCTTTGAATATCCAACGTATTTAAGAAATGACCTCCTTTTGTCGCAAACACGATGCCGTCTGTGAGGTCTACATAAGCCCAGCAATCATATTCCTTCAACCATACCTCGTTGACAACATGAGGCGTATACTCCAGATCTTCCAGCAGCCTGCCTGCCTCGATATAACGACAGGGTATGCCGGCCCGGTCTGCAAAAAAAGAAAAAATATAGGAATATCCCCCACAAAGCAGCCTGGATTTGCCGGTCTGTACACATTTCAATTGCTCTACAGGCGTCAATTGGTTCATAAATCCGGCAGGCTGTCCAAATTTACCGGAAGTGACGGACAAGATATAATGGGCTATCTTTTTCACTTTGATCTCCGACGGTTCAAAGGGGCTGATCTTCATGGAGTCTTCCAGGTAATGCCTGACCTCCGCGCCGCCATCCTCTTCGGAAGAAAGCGTGTCAAACATGCACCAGACCCGGGGAGATTCCAGCCGGCCTGGCAATACGGGAAGAGAAGGGATGGTGATCTGAGGCATTTCTATCTGTATGGAACATCTGTCACCGGAATTGATCTTTATCCTATATTCTTTCCGTCCCTGTCCAGGTCGCAGGGTCAGCGCAGGAGCGATCTGATCAACTATTTTTTCTCCTTTCTCGAACACCTCGAAATGGTTGGCAGGACGAATGTTCGCACCATCGAAAACTATCCTGATCTGATCTTCCGGCAGCCGGCGGATATCGGTAATATGCAAGCCCTCAGGTGTAAAATAAAGCTCATTATAAGAGCTATAATGCGCATACGCATCAGAAAGCTTTTTTCTGAAATAAAAAGCGATAACACCTGTGAGCAATAACGCTACGCTCAGCAGGTAAAAGCGCGATCTTCCCCTCATTCTTTTACAAATAGGAGAACAAGATACGTGGAAGTGCTCACAAAACGGACTTCCGGGAAAATATAATCCGTGTTGCGGGACCTATGGTGCCGGACAACGGGCCTCGGCCCGTTTTAAGCGTTTGTTGGTGAAATACCGGTTTTCCTATAATTTTGACGCTATGACAAGAAACGACTGGACAATAGAAGAAATTCACGATATATATAATACGCCCCTCCTGGACCTGATCTACCGGGCCGCCAAGGTGCATCGTGAGCATAATGAAACAGGAGAAGTGCAGGTCTGTACGCTGCTGTCGATCAAGACAGGAGGTTGTCCGGAGGACTGCGCCTATTGTCCCCAGGCCGCAAGATACAATACGGGCGTCAATGTGCAGGCCCTGATGAAAAAGGAAGAAGTGCTGGAATATGCAGCTAAGGCCAAGGCGGCCGGCTCCACGCGATTCTGCATGGGAGCTGCCTGGAGAGAGGTGCGCGACAACAAGGACTTTGACAGGGTGCTGGACATGGTAAAAGGGGTCAATGAAATGGGGATGGAGGTCTGCTGCACCCTGGGCATGCTGAACGAAGACCAGGCCAAAAAGCTGGCGGATGCCGGCCTCTATGCATACAACCATAATCTGGATACTTCTTCCGAATACTATAGCGAGATCATCTCCACCCGTACCTATAACGACAGGCTATCCACGCTGGACAATGTCCGCAAGGCGGGAGTAACGGTCTGTTGCGGTGGCATCATTGGCCTGGGTGAGACCCATGCCGACCGTATCAAGATGCTGCATACGCTGTCGACCATGCCGGTGCATCCTGAAAGCGTACCCATCAATGCGCTGGTAAGGGTAAAGGGAACACCCCTCGAGAACAATCCGAAAGTAGACACCTGGGATATGATACGCATGATCGCTACGGCCCGTATCCTGATGCCGCGTACGATGGTCCGGCTCAGCGCAGGGCGGGCGGAAATGAGCCAGGCGGAACAGGCGCTTTGCTTTATGGCGGGTGCTAATTCGATATTTGCCGGCGAGAAATTGCTGACAACACCCAATCCTTCTTTTGAAGAAGATAACCTTATGTTCGAACTGCTGGGTTTGAAGCCGAGAGAGGCTTTCAAGACGGACCACGGGTCCGCCGACCGGGACCGCAAGGTCCCGACCGAGGAGGACCGTGACAAAGCAGGTTCGACGAAGGCCTCAATCATTAGCGAGTTTGCGACCGAGGGCTAAATTCCAATAAAGCCCGAAGGAGCAAACAAGGCAGAAAAGGAATTGGCGGTTATACACCAGGTCAATTCACGGCGCGAAGATGCCCTACCTCCTCACACAGATACGTCTTACCCGCGAGGACCTCATCAATGGCTGTGATCATTTCAGCGCTGGATGAATTCTTGGTGACATAGCCATTGGCGCCATTACGAAGCATCTCATTTACATAAGACCTTTCCGCCTGCACGGAGACCCCGATGATCTTGATGTCAGGAGCAAACTCCCGGATGGCCCGGGTAGCTTCGATACCATTTACCGGCTCCATATTGATATCCATAAGGATCACATCCGGCTGTAATTTTCTGGCTGTCTCGATAGCCTCCCGCCCATTGGCGCATTGGGCGATAACGTTGATCCTGGGCACCTGGTTCAACACCCAGCTCCAGGCCTCGCGGACATGAAAATGATCATCTACGATAATTATCCTGACCATGAAAGTTATTTCTACCAGCTCAAAATTACTGCTAATGCAGTAAAAAAGACGCAAATTGGGTGTAATCCCATGCACTAATACCCAATTCCCCTGATCCGCAATTATGATTACTTAGCGATATCTAATCATTTAACCTTAGATTAAGTCCAAACTGATTGTAGCCTGCAGTATTTGTGTAGAACCCTCGCGCATATCTAAGCTCCAGTTTCTTAAACAAAACGCCCAGTCCAAAAGAAAATCCCGTGAAACCATTACCGGCTTCCCCGATATTGAGCTCTTTTCTCCGGAGATAATTATAGGCAACGGTAATCTCCACCCTATCTTCGGGAAAGACCTGCGCTGCCAGTATAAAATGTCTAAGGAGCTTATCCACCGTGAAAGAGGAGCTTTTACTATTCTGGTCAAAACCGTTGTAGTTGTTAAAGGCGGTATCGTCATACCGGAGATTGAATTGCTGAAGATGATGGGCAGTGAAGGAAAATTGAATGGGCGCCCTGGCCAGGCGTTTGGTGATGCCCAGCGACAGGTCGAAGGGCAGATCGCCGCGCGTGGTGCCGGGATAAGGATGGAATTGAACACCCATATTCCGGAGCGTGAGTCCAGCCTGAAAAAGACGCACGCTGTCATAATAATTGATCCCTATATCCAACGCGGCGCCCGAGCTTCGGTAATACCCATAAGC
>DASZWE010000229.1:0-11529 GCA_035546735.1 Puia sp. | reverse complement strand
CATCAGCCGCTGGAAATTTCTTCGCTTGGTCAGCGTATAAGCCGGCTTTATAATGACGATGATGGTCAGCAATATCCAGTACCCATGCCCGATGGCCCTCCACCCCGGGACAATAGCCCCTATAATGCTGGGAATAATATATCCGATAACAGTGGCAATCCCCATCCGGAGGGAATGCCGGAAAATATTGCTGCGAAGGTTGAAGTTTTCGAATACGAGCTTCTTGTCGACATCCTGGTGAGAGATGAACAATTCGTAATCCACCGGCGGATGACTGTCCTTGCTCAGATGGCGGTCATAGGTGGTATAGCCATGCAGCGTATGCATCCTGTCCCCGATGTCCTCGATGCTCTCCAGTATCTGCCGGAGTCCGATAAAAGCCTCCACATTCTCCGCCGTCCGGTGCAGGTCGCGATATTGAACAAAGGACGCACGAAGCCGCCGGATACGATTGGACAGATGAGTAGTCTCCACCGATGGCTTGCCCGCCTTTATAGCAATCCCTATCTCATCCAGCTCCACCGCCATCTCCAGTATCAGCTGCCGGAACTCCTCCAGCAGGCCACTCTCATCGAAAGTCTCATGCAACATCGGATAATCCTGCTGAGAGGTCATCACCCGCTCGAAAAGGTCGACAATATCCAGGAATATCATCGTCAGCACCCGGCCCCGATGCGTAGACTCCCGGACAATGTTCCGGCCTTTGAACAACAGCTCCCGTAACAGCTCCTGCTTTTCATGCAGATCCACCTGGCGATCCACCAGCTGCTGGTAGCTCTTGTCATAATCCGGGTCCCGCGCATAAAAAGATGCCTTGATCCGCAGATAGTCCGCTGTCGCCTCCACACATTCACCCATCGCCTGCTGCACCAGCTTGTAGGGACGGAAACTATACAACAGCAGGCTGAGCACGGTGTACCAGACCCCTCCGGCCAGTATAAAGACGGCATTGATAAAGCTCTGCCAGCCCGGCAACGACCTGTCGAGGCTCAGCACCATGACTAATAACGCATTGACGCCAATGGAGCTGGCCCGCGCGCCATAAACCCCTATCATAGAAAAGACAAAGCAAAACACAAAAACCAGCACGCCCGTCAGCAGACGGGAGCCCGCCGCAACACCTGTCAGCAGACTGACGATGAAAATGATGATCACACAGGCGATCATCCCGTTGCGACGGTGATGTATGGGACCAGGGTTATCCGTATTGCCTACGCACATAGCCCCGAGACTGACGGCAATACCTATCGAGAGATTGTTGAAATAGCCGAGCAGAATGGCAGGAAGTGTGATACCCGCCACGATCCGGACGGCGCCACTGAGCTTATGACTGTTAATGAAGCTTTTATATTCCCTGATATAATCCATTGCCCGATATAAAGCCGGCATAAAGATAGCCTGTTTTTATCCCTGTCCACTAAGTATTTTCCCTTGCTGCACTACTGAAGAAGAAGACCTAACTTGCAGCAGCGGCTTCCTTAAAAAACGGACCGCCCATCTACCGACAAACTGCTTTCAACATGAGAACAACCTTATTGCTATTGACTGTCATTTTCCTGCCCGGCATCCTCCTTGCACAGCAGATCGATGGCATAACACAGGACGATCAGGGCAAACCATTACCGGCCTCGTCCATAGCGCTCAAAAAAACAAAGGACTCGTCAGTAGTCAAGCTAAGCATCTCCGACGCCAAAGGAATATACAGCTTCAGGGATATTCCCCCCGGTAGCTATTTCATCAACGCCACCCACATAGGCTATATCCCCCGCAACACAACCCCATTCGAAGTGGCAGGAGAAAGTCGCCTCACCGTCCCCACCATCAGACTCTCCAAAGCAGCATCGGACCTGAAAGAAGTGGTAGTCACTTCCCGCAAACCCATCATAGAGGTCCGGGCGGATAAGATCGTCCTCAATGTGGAAGGCAGCATAAACGCCGTAGGACAGGATGCACTCGAGCTATTGCGGAAATCCCCCGGCGTCCTGGTGGACAAGGATAATAATATAAGCCTCAGTGGCAAGAACGGAGTACAGATATACATCGACGGCAGACAGACCCCGTTGTCCGGCAATGACCTGGCGGAATACCTGAAAACCATCCAGTCCTCCTCCATCGAAGCCATCGAGATCATCAACAACCCCTCCGCCAAATACGATGCGGCAGGCAATGCGGGCATCATCAATATCAGGCTGAAGAAAAACAAATCCTTTGGCACCAATGGGACGATAAACGCAGGCTTCAACCAGGGCTTTTATTCCAAATACAACGGAGGCTTCTCCCTCAACCACCGGGACAGGAACATCAACGTATTCGGCAACTACAGCTACAACCACAGCCCCGCGCGGTTCCAGTCCTCCCTGCATCGGCGGCAGCTGGACACCTTGTTCGATCAGACCGCCACCGTTAAGTATGCCACCAATACCCATAACTTCAAGGTCGGCCTGGACTATTTCCTCGATAAAAAAAATACCCTGGGCGTCATTGTCAGCGGAACCTTTTCCGGCAATGACATTACCACTACCAGCAGCACCCCCATTTCCTATATCCCTACCGGAGCCCTCTACCGCACCTTGTCAGCCAACAATGCAAGCACGGGCAGGCGGGACAATGGCAATGCCAATCTGAATTATAGATTTGCCGACACCAGCGGTCACGAACTGAATGTAGACGCCAACTACGGGTTGTACAGGATCCGAAGCAATCAGCTTCAACCCAATATATACAGCTATCCCAACGGCGACCCGCCCTCCGATACGATCATTTACAACATGCTGTCTCCCAGCGATATCAACATCTACAACATCAAGGCGGACTATGAGCAGAATTTTGCAAAAGGACGGCTGGGTCTGGGCTTTAAGCTCTCTTATGTCACGACCAAAAATGATTTTCAGCAATACAATGTCTCGCCCTCCTATGAGGAAAAGTGGATGGACACCCTGCACAGTAATGATTTCAACTATAAAGAGCACGTCAATGCAGCCTATGTGAATTACAACAGGGACCTGAAAGGATGGGTATTCCAGGCCGGACTACGGGTGGAGAATACGAATTCGAAAGGGGAGTCCACGGGCTATTCCAGCGGTGGCGGTGGCTATATCACCTATGACTCGCTCATACAGCGCGACTACACCGACTTTTTTCCCAGCGCCGCCGTGACGTATAACAAGAACCCGAGAAAGCAGTGGACCCTGAACTACAGCCGGCGCATCGACCGGCCCGCCTACCAGGACCTGAACCCCTTCGAATTCAAGCTGGATGAATACACCTACCAGAAAGGCAACACCCTGCTGAGACCCCAGTATACCAACAGCGTCGGGCTCACGTTCATGTATAAGTACAAGCTGACCACCACATTGAACTACAGCCATGTCAGGGACGTGTTCACCCAGATAGTGGATACCACAGAAAAGTCGAAGGCCTTTATCACCAAAAAGAACCTGGCCACGCAGGACATCACCAGCCACAATATCAGCTACCCCCTCCAGTACAAATGGTACAGCCTGTTCACCAACATAAATACCTACTACAGCATCTACCAGGCCAATTTTGGAGTAGGACGGACCGTGAATGTAAATATCTTCGCAGTCAACCTCTATGCACAGCAGACAGCGCGGCTGGGGAAAGGCTGGACGGCAGAGCTCAGCGGCTTCTGGACCTCTCCCTCTATCTACCAGGGCACTTTTAAGACCAGGGCCCTCGGCAGCCTGGATGGGGGCGTGGCAAAGACCGTGCTCAAAGGCAATGGCACCGTGAAAGTCTCCGTCAACGACATCTTTCATACCCTGCAATGGTCCGCTACCAGTGATTTTGCCGGTCAGTCCCTCCACGCGGCAGGTAGCTTTGAAAGCCGCCAGCTAAAGCTTTATTTTACGTGGCGTTTTGGCAATACCCATGTCAAGGCCGCCCGTCAGCGTAAGGAAGGGGACGAGGACGAAAGCAAGCGCGTCAGCACCCAGCAGGGCGGAGGCCTGAGCCAGTGACCGCCGGCAAAGGTCCATCATTAGCCAAATAGCCTTATTTTTACGCCCCAGAAAAGCATATGACGAATATCATCGAAGACATCCGGGCATTATTTCAAACCTATGACCCTTCCCCCATCACCGGGCTGGAGAAGATCCCGCAATCAGGCAGCAACAGGATATATTTCCGTATCCGGACGGCCGATAGGTCCTATATCGCCACCTATAACGACAATGTACGGGAAAACCGCACCTTCGTTCATTTCAGCCGGCATTTCCGGAGCCATGGCTGTCCCGTCCCGGAGATCTACCTCGTCAACGAACCCTATACGATCTATCTGCAGCAGGACTTCGGAGACGTCTCCCTGCTCAATGAGCTGGAAAAGCACGGCCACAACGAACATGTCTATGAGCTGTTCAGAAAAAGCCTGCAGGCCCTGGCCAAGCTCCAGATCCTGGGCGACGAAGGGCTGGACTACAGCTGGTCCATCACTTCCAGGGAGTTCGGCAAACAGGCCATCCTCAGCGACCTGCTCTATTTCAAATACTACTTTTTAGACACCCTGCAGATACCTTATGACAAGGAAAAGCTCATCGACGACTTCGAGGCGCTGAGCACCTACCTCACCCATGTGGACCATAAATATTTTATGTTCCGGGACTTCCAGAGCAGGAACATTCTCATCCGGGACGAGCAGACTTATTTCATCGACTTCCAGGGAGGAATGAAAGGCGCACTTCAGTACGATGTGGCTTCCATGTTATGGCAGGCCAAGGCCGAGCTGCCGGATGAATGGAAGAACAGCCTGCTGGAACATTATATGGACTATGTGGAGGAGCTGCTGAATAAAAAAATAGACAGACTGCGCTTCGTCAGCCAGTACAACGGCTACGTGCTGATACGCCTGCTGCAGGTGCTGGGCGCCTATGGCTTCCGCGGTCTGTTTGAACGCAAGGCGCATTTTCTGACCAGCATCCCGCTGGCCCTTCGCAATTTCAAATGGTTCCTCTACAACAAACAGGTAGGCATCGTCATGCCCGAGTTCGAGCGGCTGCTGGGCCTGATAGTGGAAGAAGAAGTGATCCATCGCTTCGAACCCCTGCGCGCGAATGATCAAACCCCGCTGGTAGTACATATCAACAGCTTTTCCTATCGCCAGGGCATACCACCGGACCCCAGCGGCAACGGGGGAGGTTTCGTATTCGACTGCCGGGGCATCCTCAACCCCGGTCGCATGCCGGAATTCAAGCCCCTCACGGGCAGGGACAAGCCGGTAAAGGATTTCCTGGAACAGCAGACACGGATGCCGGAATTCCTCAACGGCATCTACAACATCGTCGACATAGCCGTAGAAGACTATATCAGGCGCGACTTCGAAAGCCTGTCCATCAACTTTGGCTGCACGGGCGGCCAGCATCGGAGCGTGTATGCCGCAGATGCGCTGGCAAGACATCTCCGCAATAAGTTCCATGTAAAGATTGATCTCCACCACGTCGAACAAGAAGCAAAAAATTGGGTTAATACATAGGCGTATGTATTATGTAGTTTATGGCCTGTTATATCTGCTGTCCCTGTTGCCCATGTGGCTGCTCTATCTGCTGTCCGACAGCCTGGCATTCCTGCTATACCATGTCATCGGCTACAGACGGAAAGTGATACGGGGCAACCTGAAAAAAGCCTTCCCCGAAAAGTCCGAGACAGAGATCCGCCACATCGCCAAAAAATTCTGCCGGAGCTTTACAGACAACTTTATAGAGACCATCAAGCTCCTGTCGGCCAGCAAAAAATTCATAAAAGACCACTTCGCCATCGACAACCCGCAACTGCTGGATAATTTCTATGACGCGGGCCGGAAATGCCAGCTGCACCTGGGACATACCTTCAACTGGGAGGTCGCCAACGTCGCCATGCCCCTTCTTCACAGGTATCCCTTTATCGTTGCCTACATGCCCCTGGAGAACAGGATATTCGAACGCCTCTTCCTCCATCTCAGGGGACGCACGGGCACCATCCTGCTGCCCGCTACCCGCATGTCGCGCGCCATCATTCCCTACCGCAATACCCAATACCTGCTTACATTGGTGGCCGACCAGGCGCCGGGAGCCCCCGATCAATCCTACTGGCTGAACTTCTTCGGACAGCCTACCCCCTTCGTCCGGGGACCGGAACGGGGAGCCCGAATTGCCGACATACCGTCGGTCTTCGTACAATTCTACAAAACCAAAAGAGGCCATTACCGGGTATTCCTCACCACCCTGTCCGACCATCCCGCACAACTACCGGAAGGCGAACTCACCCGGCGCTACTGCCGTATGCTGGAAGACGCTATCCGCCAGACTCCGGACCTCTGGCTGTGGAGCCACAGAAGGTGGAAGCTGCCCTGGAAGGACGAATACAACAAATTGTGGATAGATTTAACACCACCCCCCGTACTACCGGAACCTTCATCCCGTTATCTTTAGCAAAGCGTACCACCGGTCCGCCGGCCCGTTATTAGACAACCCCCATGTCCTCCACATGGACAACCCTGCTAAAAGCCAATGTATTATTTCTTTTACAGCTTGCTATATCTCGTCTCCCTGCTCCCCATGCGGGTCTTATACTTATTGTCCGACGGCATCTACGGCCTGGTATACTATGGTTTTGGCTATCGGAAAAAAGTAGTGATGGCCAATCTTTTGATCGCCTTCCCCGAAAAGACAGAGGCAGAACGCACCCGCATCGCCAAAAAATTTTACCGCAACTTCATCGACTCTTTTATAGAAGTAGTAAAACTATTATCGGCCAGCGACAAGTTCCTGAAGAAAAGATTTACCATGGACTCCACCGTGCTGGATGAGCTCCACGCAACGGGCCGCAGCTGCCAGATTCATCTTGGCCATACGTTCAACTGGGAATGGGGCCAGCTGGTGCTCACCGGGCTCACCGATTATAAGATACTGGTCGTATACCAGCCCATAAAAAATAAGTTCTTCGAAAAATTATTCTATCGCCTCCGCACCCGCAACGGCAATGCCTTCCTGCCGGCCAACACCATGCGGGAATCCATCGCTCCTTACCTTCAATCTCAATATCTCCTGGGACTGGTCGCCGACCAAAACCCCGGCTGCGTCGAGAACGCCTACTGGCTGAATTTTTTTGGCCGCCCCGCACCCTTTGTATGGGGTCCCGAAAAAGGCGCGCGCAACGCACAGCTGCCCGTGGTCTTTGCCTATATCGAAAAACCCCGCCGTGGCTACTATCACGCGACCCTCACATTGGGATGCCAGGAAATAGGCAGCCTTAAGGAAGGCCAGCTGACCCTGGAATATGTCCGGTTCCTCGAGAATGTCATCCGCCGTAACCCCGACATGTGGCTCTGGAGCCACCGCCGATGGAAACACCATTGGAAAAATGATCACACTCCCCGCTGGATCGGTGAACAGGCCGCCCCTTCCCCCGCCTGATCGTCCCGGGCCACCACATTTTCTCATCAAAAAAAAGGTGAAATAACGGTTCGGATAGGGTTGTTTTCTCTGCAAAGGAGTGGTTAAATTCGGGCAAGACCAATTTCCGCACTTTTTTAACCATTTAAACCTGTATGTTATGACATCACCTACCACCGGACTCACCGATACCCCAGGCGGCAGCAGGGTCCCCGCCGGCGTCGCACAGCTGCTCATCGGCACGTACAAGAACGAAGAAGGCTGGCCCCCCGACAAGACCAGGGCCGTCTGGTTCTCCCTTTCATCCATCCGGGATATACAGGCGCTGATCGACGAACATGAAGGCGACGGCGTCCGTATCTACTTCGGGAAATATCCCTCCGACGTGGATGTCCCCGGCACCCCCGATCCATCCTATAAAGGAAAGGTCACGGTCGTATTTATCCCCACCGTGACAGCCGACGACGGCAGCCATACGGACATCTTTCCTGCCACGGTCTCCAACACCGGCGCCGCTATGGCTCCCGATGATGACGGTAATGGCTACAACCATGGCGGTCTTTGCCCTCCCAACTGCAGCCAGCCGCCTACTCCCTAAATATTACAAGCATGCTTCACCTGCCAATTTATATGTATGCTGAGCTGGGCGCATTGGTCACCAGCCTGCTAACCTATCGGGCCCTGAAGGGAACAGCATTTCGCCTGTTCCCTTTCTTTCTTTTTTTCATCGTAGCAGTAGAGTTGGCCGGAGACTACACCGGCCGGGTGCTCCATTATAATAACGCCTGGCTCTATAACATCTCCACTACCCTGGAATTCATATTCTACGCCTTCATATTCTCCAGGACCCTGCGCCATCCCGCCTATAAAAAAATCACGCTCGGCTTTATGGCGGTCTTTCCCATGCTGGTACTGCTGAACATGTTCTTTATACAGGGTCTCACCGAATTCCATTCTTACACCAATGCATTGGGAAGCATCTTAATGGTCTTCTTTTGCTGTCTTTTCTTTTATGAGCTGCTGTTGAACCCGCTGGAAGGGGAGCTGCATAAAGTACCCATGTTCTGGGTCAGTACAGGCATTTTATTCTTTTATCTGGGCGATCTGTCCTTTGACCTTTTATACAATCTGTTGAAGAATGATGCGATGGGCAGGGATCTTTTTAAAAGTATTAATAATAATCTTATATTAATACTATATTCCTGCTTTATAATCGCCTTCCTATGTCAAAGGAGTCTCGTGAAATCATTATCGCATTGATTGCAGGAACGAGTACATTATTGCTGTTGGGCGTGTTGATGATATCCTTTTTAATACTCTATCGTAGCCGCCATCGCAAGCTGATCAGAGAGAGAGAGCAGCTAAAGCTTTCCTATGAACGGGAACTGCTGAAAAGCCAGCTGGAGATACAGGAGCAGACCTTCCGCCACATTTCCCAGGAGATACATGACAACATTGGACAGATGCTCAGCCTGGCCAGGCTCAATATTTCCACCATGGACCCCACCCAACCCACCGGCATGGAACAAAAGATCAGCGACTCGAAAAAGCTGGTCAGCCAGGCAATTTATGACCTGCGCAACCTGTCCCATGGCCTTAACACCGACTATGTCGCCGACATGGGACTGGCCAGGGCCATCGAGCACGAACTGGAAATGATCCGGAAATCAAGCGAGCAGGAGACGGTATTCCAAACGGAAGGAGATGTCTATCGGCTTGATAAACAAAGGGAAGTGATCATTTATCGCATCGTGCAGGAAACTTTGAATAATATTTTGAAACATGCGGCATCTCGAAAAATTATAATACATTTACACTACAGGCCGGAAGAAATTACACTTACTATAACGGACAACGGAAAAGGATTTGATCTCACTCCTTTAGATCTCGACAAGTCTTTTGGGCTCGGCATCAAGAATATGCACAACAGGGCCCGACTAATGGGAGCAAGGTTCCAGATTAGCAGCACACTTGGCGAAGGCACGAGCGTCCTCGTCAACGTACCCGTTGCGAATACCTGAACCTAAACCTCATTCGGATGATCAATGTTAAACCCTCGGTCGCACTGGTTGACGACCACATCCTGTTACGCAACGGATTAGCCAATCTTATCCGGAGCTTCGGTGAATACATCGTACTGTTCGAGGCCGACAATGGCAACGATCTTATCCGGCAGCTAAAGCCACGTTCGATCCCCGACATTGTCCTGCTGGATATCAACATGCCCGACATGGACGGGTATGCGACAGCGCTGTGGCTCAAACGCCATCACCCGGAAATAAAGATAATGGCCCTGTCCATGTACGACACGGATAATTCCATTCTGCGGATGCTGAAAAATGGAGTGAAAGGCTATATCCTCAAAGACATCGACCCCTCCGAGCTGAAGCTGGCCCTGGAATCGGTGATCAGCAAGGGATTCTATTATTCGGAGATGGTCACCGGCAAGCTCATCCACACGATCAACACGCTGGACGTCCCCGAGCACAGAGTGCGGCAGATGCTCACCCTGAATGACAGGGAGCTCGAATTCCTGAGGCTCGTCTGTACGGAATGCACCTATAAGGAGATTGCAGAACAGATGTACCTGAGTCCCCGGACCATTGACGGCTATCGGGATACACTATTCGAAAAGCTGAATGTAAAGACAAGAGTAGGACTGGTCCTCTATGCCCTTCGCAACGGCATCGTAGCGCTCTAGTTCAGCACGCTGTTCTCTTTTTCTATCTCGATGCCTTTCTGATCCTTGATCTTGCTCCAGCCCCCGGTGACATTGCGCAGATTGTGTATGCCCTGGCGTTTGAGCAGGGACGCGGCAATGATGCTGCGATAGCCCCCGCCGCAATGGACATAAATATTGTAGTGTTCATCCAGGTTGGCCATACTCCCCGGGTCGGTAAGATCGTTCAGCGGAAGATTGAGCGCCCCCTTGACATGACCATCGGCGAACTCCGTCTCGCGCCGTACATCCACTACCAGCAGGTTCTCATCGAAAGGAATATCCATTGCCAGCTCATCCGTCTCGACATCGATGATCATATCGATGGGCTTCCCAGCCTGCTGCCACGCAGCAAAGCCGCCGTCAAGATACCCTTTGATCCTGGAAAAGCCCACCCGGGCCAGCCGCACCACGCTCTCCTTTTCCTCTCCGGGAGTCGTTATGAGCAATATGGATTTATCAAATGGCAGCAGGCTTCCGGCCCACTCCGCAAACCGGCCATCCAGCCCAATGCTGATGGAGCCCGGAATAAACCCCTGCGTAAACAGCGTCGCCTTCCTCGTGTCCAGCAATATGGTATCATCATCTTTGGCCAGCTGCTGGAACCTAAGCACGTCCAATGGACTAAGCCCTGCCTCCAGGACCTCGTCCAGACTTTCATAGCCTTCCTTATTGATACGCGCATTGATCTGAAAATAGCTGGGAGGCGCATCCAGGCCATCCGTAACCACCCGGATGAACTCTTCCTTTGTCTGCTCTTTCAGGGCGTAATTCCCCTCTTTCTCATCCGCAATGGTGCTATAGGTATTGGGACCCAGGTTCTTTCCACAGCTGCTGCCGGGCCCATGGGCAGGATACACGATCACATTGTCCGGCAAAGGCATGATCTTGCTCCGTAAGGAGTCGTACAGCATCCCCGCCAGCTCTTCCTTGGCCAGATTGCCGCTGCTGAGGTCAGGCCTCCCTACATCTCCCACAAACAACGTGTCACCCGTAAAGACCGCATGGGGGACGCCATCCGCCGAACGTACCAGGTAGCACGTGGATTCAATAGTATGTCCGGGCGTATGCAATACCTCGATGCTGCTGCTGCCCAGACGAAAGATCTCGCCATCCGTCGCCAGATGTATAGGGAAATGAGTCACCGTACGGGGACCGTACACGATGGGCGCTCCCGTGGCCTTGGAAAGATCCAGATGGCCACTTACAAAGTCGGCATGAAAATGAGTTTCGAAAATGTACTTGATCGTCGCGTTCCTCTCTTTTGCCATTTGGAGATAGGCATCGATGTCTCTCAGCGGATCGATAATGGCTGCTTCCCCGTCACTGTCGATATAATAAGCGGCTTCACTGAGGCACCCGGTATACAATTGCTTAATAAACATGGCCATATGATTATAGGCACAAATTTAGCAATTATTCCCC
>DASZWE010000228.1:0-5888 GCA_035546735.1 Puia sp. | reverse complement strand
TGTTCGTATTGTCCAGCTTAAGGTCAGGGGTATGAAAAACAAGGTCCTCTCCCTTGCTGATACGGCCATATTTGCTGTATTGGAGAATATCGTTTTTTAGGGTAGCTTTAAAAGTAGTGGCCGGTGTCAACGGCTGGGACGGAGAAAAGACCAGCTCGTCCGGATGCTCCCAGCGGAACCTGCCGGGGATCTTGGGCTCGAAGCTGATATATTGGGTAGAATCCCACCGGTCGAGCAGGGAATCCTTCACCAGGTCCTGGTCAAATCGGAAGATAAGATTGCCCAATGGTGGCACCTCATCCCTCGCATTGGTAAATTGCAGGCTGACGGCGCTGCGGTTACAGGCCGTCATAAGGAGCAATGTGGAAAATACGGTTGTAAAAAGGGTTATGGCTAACAAGCCGTGTTTGATACGCATAGAAGAGGTTATATAATATCAAGATACAAAAGACGTTCATGTTTTCCCCGTCAGGGGAAAACTAAATAATAAAATATATGGTAACGGGAAAGCTAAGGGAGAATTGTTGGGGGGTTCATAATCGTTGGAAAAAACGATGAAAAACATATTTCGACATATTAGGCAGTGGTCCATCAAACGCCTGCTGATACGGTCTCTCATAACAGCGGCCGCATGCTTCCTGCTCTTCCTCCTCCTCAACTGGATATTTCCCCTGCCGGACAAGATCGAATATTCCACCATCATCGAGGACAACCGGGGTGAGGTGGTCAACGCCTTCCTTACCCACGATCAGCAGTGGCGTATGAAGACGGAATTACAGGAAATATCTCCCCTCCTGCGCAAGACCATCGTCGAAAAGGAAGACAAATACTTCTATTACCATCCGGGTGTCAACCTGGTGGCCATGACCAGGGCCCTTTTTATGAATATGCTGCATAGGAGACGCACCTCGGGCGCTTCCACCATCACCATGCAGGTAGCCCGCTCGCTGGAGCCCAAAAAACGCACGTATTGGAACAAGTTCCGGGAAATGTTCCGGGCCCTGCAGCTGGAATGGAAATACAGCAAGGATGAGATCCTGCAGATGTACCTGAACAAAGTACCTTATGGCGGCAACATCGAAGGAGTAAAGTCCGCCGCCATCCTGTATTTTAAAAAGAATCCCGACCACCTGTCACTGGCGGAGATAACGGCGCTGTCCATCATACCGAATCGTCCTTCTTCGCTGGTGATCGGGAAAAACAATGATCTCATCGTGGAGGAGCGGAACAAGTGGCTGCGCCGGTGGGCGGAGGAAAAGGTCTTTACGGAAAAAGAAATAGCCGATGCACTGGCGGAGCCGTTGACGGCTACCCGGGGTTCCGTGCCCCATCTCATCCCCCACCTGTCCTGGAAACTGAAAAAGCAGGCAACGGCGGAAGTCTATCGTACCACCATCGAGATGAATACACAGCTAAAGATCGAGAAGCTGGTAAAGGACTACTCCCGCAGCCTGAGCCTGAATAATATCCGCAATGCCGCCGTCATCGTGCTGGACAACAGCACCCACCGGGTGATCAGCTATGTGGGGTCGGCGGACTTTAACGACACGGCCGATGGCGGGCAGGTCAACGGCGCCGCAGCAGTCAGACAGCCGGGCAGCACACTAAAACCACTGCTGTACGGACTCTGCATCGACGAAGGGATCCTCACGCCAAAAATGATGATTACGGATGTTGCCGTAAACTACGAAGGGTACGCGCCAGAGAATTATGATCGCAAGTTCAACGGCTATGTCAGCATGGAATACGCTTTGGAACACTCCCTGAACATCCCCGCCGTAAAAAGCTTAAAGGCCCTGGGCAAGGACCGGCTGATACAAAAGCTGGGAGCCTGTGATTTTCACCAGATAAAAAAGGACCAGAACAAGCTGGGACTTTCCATGATATTGGGAGGCTGCGGCGCCACCCTGGAAGAGATGACAGGACTGTATTCCATTTTTTCCAATGGGGGAAAGTATGTGCCCCCCATTTACACACTGGACGACCCTCTCACAGGATCCAGTCCCAATAAAAGCTCCTCCAAAGGTTCCCCCCAACACCCGCCAACCGTCACCCCCCGGTCGATCATTAGCCCCGCCGCCGCCTTCATGATCAACGAAACCCTCTCGAAAGTCAATCGTCCCGACTTCCCTCTCAGCTGGACAAATACCGTACACCTGCCCAAAATTGCCTGGAAGACGGGCACCTCCTATGGTAGACGCGACGCCTGGAGCATCGGCTACAACAAGAAATTCACCGTAGGCATCTGGGTAGGCAATTTTTCAGGACTGGGCATCCCGGAACTCAGCGGCGCCAATACAGCCACCCCCCTGCTGTTCCAGGTGTTCAATACCATCGATTACGACGACGATCAGCCCTGGTTTGCACAACCAAAAGACTGCGATGTCCGCATGGTTTGCTCCGAGACGGGATTGCCGCCGACAGATCATTGCACCAACCTCGTGACGGATTATTTTATTCCCCTGATATCCCCCTCCCGTAAATGCGACAATATGCAGGAGGTATTTGTATCGGCGGATGAAAAGATCTCCTACTGCAGGAACTGTCTGCCGGACAACGGCTATAAGAAAAAGCTCTATAAGATAATCTCCCCGGAGATGAAGGATTATTACGACGAGCACAAAATTGCCTACCAGGCCATCCCGCCGCACAACCCCGACTGCGAAAAAGTATTCAAAGAAGGAGCGCCCATCGTCATCAGCCCTAACAACGGCAGCGAATACCTGATCTCCCGGAAAGATCCCGAGCCCTTACAGCTGCGCTGCCGGGTCAGCAATGACGTGGGGAAAGTCTATTGGTACATCAATAACAAGTTCTACAAAACCAGCGAGGCAAAGGACAAGCAGTTCTTTATTCCCGACGAGGGACCGGTAAAGATCTCCTGCACGGATGACAAAGGACGGAACCGGGATATATGGATCAGGGTGCGCTATGTCAATCTATAGGTCCCTTATTCTGCTTCATGCCGATCTCCTTCCAGCCCTTGGGAGTACGATGGAACAGCAAGGTAAATCCATAGAGGGTGACAGGACCATACAATGCATTCATATCTATCACTGCATAATCACCGTCGTCTGTAAAGTAGGGACGCGACAGACTATACACTCTCGGAGGGGACGCGAGAGCAAGGAGCGAGTCGGCTGTTTTGGCCGTGATACAGACAGCGTGCTTCAGCTTGTCCTGCCGCCAGTAATAAGGCGTTTTTGTAATATGCACTTTGTACGCCAGCTCATTCAGTGTAGTGATAGGCACCGTCTCTTCCAGGTGATACTTGACCCATTCATCATAGTCGAATTTCTCAAACCGGCAGGTATCGGCGCCCATGATCAGGTAGTAAGAACCTACACCACTGTCATGCATCTGCAAGAACAGCTCATTCAAAAACTCCTCATTGGAAGGCAGTCCCTGCGCCTGCCCGGCAAAGCCGGCGCACAACAAAAAAAGAAGGCAGACGATACGCATCTGCCTCCAACGTCCGCCCGCTCCTCCCTGGTATGGAAGAAACGTTAAATTAATTTACCTTGTTCACGCTCCCTGCCCCGCTGACACTCTGGCTCACTTCCGCATTCCCTTTGTAATTGACGCTGCCGGCGCCGCTGACATCGGCCTTCAGCTTGACGCTGGCATATACTTCGGCCGATCCGGCCCCCGTGATATCGACCTTCGTATTCTCAGCCAGGAGCTCATAGCAATGCGCATGCCCCGCACCGGTAAGGTCCAGCTCCACGTCCTTGGTCTGGCCCTTGAGATAGATGGAGCCGCTGCCGGACACTTCAGCCGACAGGCGGGGCGCATCCACCTCCATTTTAATATCCCCTGCCCCGCTGACATGCAGGGAGAGACTTTCAGTGTTGGAGATCTTATTCTGGCCAAGGATGTCACATGCTCCCGATGCGCTGATATTGCTGAAGGTAGGAGAGGTCACATAAACCAGGAGATCGCCGGACGGGTCGAGATTGAATCCGGGCTTGTCCTTGACATATACCTTATCCCCCTCCTGGAAAACCTCGATATACGGCAGCAGGTTCTCATCGCACTCTATTTTGACAGAAGATTTATCGCCTTGCGTAACCATCACTTTCGCGGCGCCACTGACGTCTACCTGCTTGAAGCTGGTGACAGTCCTTTCTTCCGTCTTGATATTGCCGTTCCCATGGATCCTTTTCCCAAAGAAGTGTCGGCAGGCGCCAAGCCCCAGCAGCAGGGGAGCGGCAAGAAGTAACCAGAAAGGACGCAGGATCGTAGTATTTTTCATATTAAGTGTTTTGATGATTTTTATGGATCGCTCCAAGGCTACAAAAATTAGACTTTTTGACGGCATTTTAAAACCCTTCTTTGGACGGCTTACCCCCGGTCGGGCGAAGCCCGATTGAGGGAATTTAATTACCTTCGCGTCACCATGACGGAAAAAATCCTGATTCTCGACTTTGGCTCCCAATATACGCAATTGATTGCCAGGGCTGTACGCGAGGCGAATGTATATTGTGAGATTATCCCGTATCAAAAACCCGTCGTTTTCGAGCCTTCCCTGAAAGGCATTATCCTCTCCGGCTCGCCTTTTTCCGTAAACGACGCCAATGCGCCGCTGGTAGACATCGCCGCATTGCATAAACAATTGCCGGTACTGGGAGTCTGCTATGGCGCCCAGCTGACGGCCAAGCAGTTTGGAGGAAAGGTTGCCAATAGCAGCAAGCGGGAATATGGCAGGGCCCTGCTCCACCGGCAGAAGGATGACGTCCTTCTAAAGGACGTGTCGGAAAAGTCGCAGGTTTGGATGAGTCATGCCGATACGGTGCTGGACCTCCCAAAAGGGTTCGAAGTATTGGCCAACACAGAGGATATTCCTTTTGCCGCATTCCGGAAAGACAGCAACGGCCATGCTGATACAGAACAGCCCTTATATTGTCTGCAGTTCCACCCGGAAGTTTATCATTCCATCGAAGGAAAAAAAATACTGAAGAATTTCCTCGTCGAAATTTGTGGCTGCCGGCAGGACTGGACGCCCGCGCATTTTGTCACCGACACCGTCAACGGGCTGAAGGAACAGATCGGACAGCGGAAAGTGATCATGGCGCTAAGCGGCGGGGTGGATTCCACGGTGGCCGCCACCCTTATCCACAGAGCCATCGGCGACCACCTGATTGGCATTTTTGTAGACAACGGCGTCCTTCGCAAGAACGAGTTCGAACAGGTGCTGGCCACGTATAAAAAAATTGGCCTTAACGTTAAAGGCATCGATGCCAAACAACGTTTTTATGGCGAGCTGAAGGGTAAAACAGACCCGGAAGCCAAACGCAAGACCATTGGCAAGCTCTTTATCGATATATTCCAGGAAGAGGCTGCCAAAGTACAGGGCGTCGAGCTGCTGGGCCAGGGCACTATCTACCCGGATGTCATCGAAAGCGTTTCGGTACACGGCCCCTCCGTCACCATCAAATCCCATCATAATGTAGGAGGCCTGCCCGAGAAAATGCACCTGGGACTGGTAGAGCCGTTGCGCTTCCTGTTCAAAGATGAGGTGCGCAGGGTAGGCGCAGAGCTGGGCATACCCGATGACATGCTGCAACGTCATCCCTTCCCCGGACCTGGTCTGGCCATCCGTATCCTGGGCGAGATCACGGAAGAGAAGGTCCGGTTATTGCAAGAGGCTGATCATGTGTACATCCAGGCATTGAAAGACCATCATTTATATAGCGCGGTATGGCAGGCAGGCGCGATCCTGCTGCCGGTGAAGAGCGTGGGTGTCATGGGCGACGAACGGACCTATGAATATACGGTGGCCCTGAGGGCGGTGACGTCGGTAGATGGTATGACGGCAGATTGGGCTCATTTACCCTACACCTTCCTGGCGGATGTCTCCAACGGCATCATCAACAGCGTAAAGGGGA
>DASZWE010000227.1:0-11289 GCA_035546735.1 Puia sp. | reverse complement strand
GGAAGGTCTTGTTCACGGTAATGATCTTTGTTTTGGTGCTGGTAAATTCGCGGGCAGCTTTTCTGCCCGCACCCCGGCATATTGTTTATGGAGAAGGGCGGCTGGCTTTGTCGGGGGTTAGGATTTATATCGGGGAGGAATGTCGATTTGAGCTGAACGAGCTGAAAGAAATAACCGGCGCCCGCGTGGTGGCGCGGCCGGAGCTGGCGTCGGTGCGCTGGAAGGTAGGGGGAGAGGGAAACCGGGAGTACTATAAGCTGGTGGTGGACGGAAAGGGGATAAGGATAGATGCACCTGGTTCCGCCGGCCTGTTCTATGCGGTGCAAACCATCCGGCAATTGATAATGGGGCAGGGCAGGGAGGCGGGATTGCCTTTTGTGGAGATAGAGGATCAGCCGGCGCTTGCTTACCGGGGGGTGATGATGGATATGGCGCATGGCGGGCTATTGACCGTGGACGAGATCAAGCGGCAGATAGCATTCCTGTCGCGGTGGAAGGTGAATCAATACTATTTCTATAACGAGGTAAGCATCGAGCTAAAGGGGTATGAGAGCCTGAATTATGGAGCTTCGTATACCCAGGAGCAGATAAAAGAGATCGTCGCCTATGGAAAGGAGCGGCATATGGATGTCATTCCCTTTGTGGCCTTTTACGGGCATCTGCACGACCTGCTCAAACGAGAGAAATATTCCGGTCTGGCCATTGGAAAATATGGCGAGGAACTGGATCCCCGTAACCCGGAAGTGCAGGTGGTCTTAAAGGATTGGATAAAGCAGTATGCCGGGCTTTTTAGCAGTCCCTTTGTGCATGTGGGTTTTGACGAGACATGGGAAACCAACCGGATGTCGCAGGAGGTGGACAGCTCCATTCATTCGGAGCAGCTGTGGTTGCAGCACCTGGATTTTGTTCAGCATGAATGGGCTAAATACGGTAAGCAAGTGCTGGCCTGGACCGACATGAACAGTTATTATCCGGACATCCTTTCGAAATTCCCCAAGGATGTTATGCCCGTGGTCTGGGAGTATGCTCCCGATACGCAGGCGATCCATCACTATCTTGATCCGGTATTGAAGGAGAAACGGGCTTTCTTTATACAGCCGGCGGTGTCTGGCTGGGGTCATGTCTATCCGGCTGCGGACTATACGTATGACAATATCGATCTTACCCTGCAGGTGGGTATGGAGCATCGGACACTGGGGTATATCACTTCTGTCTGGACCGATGCGGTAGAGCCTTTTATTCGGCCTTCCTGGATGTTCATGGCTTATGGCTGTATCGGCGCCTGGCAGGGGAAGGCGCCGGATAAAAGGACATTTACGGGAGATTATACCCGTATTATGTACCCGGCGGTCCATGAAGATCTTTCGCAGGCCTTATCCGGACTGGCTTCTGTTATTGATGACTTCTCGAAATGCCTGGGCAGGAACACATCCAATATGCCCGGCGGCACTATTGTAGAAAGCTGGTCGAACCCTTTTTTATCGTATTACCTGGACAATACCCGCGTGCATTTGGATGACTTTAAGAGGGCCAGAAAGGAATGCGAGGAGGTGGAAACGCATTTGATCCGGGCATTGTGGGCTGTCAGGGGTGAAGATAGCGCCTTTGTCCATTCGCTCCTCGTGTCGGTGCAGCTGCTGCACTATACGGCTACCCGGTTCATCTGGGCCAGGCTGATGTGCGACCGGTGGGATGAGGCCATGCTGGGAAAGAAAAAGAATGATTTTGTATACTATGACATCGCGTATATCTGCCATGGCTATATACAGGATGTAATGGATGAGAGCGGCGAGCTAAAGGACGCCTATGCGGCGGCCTGGCTGTCAGAAAATATGCCTTACCGTCTGAATACCATGCTGGGCAGGTTTGCCGTGGAATATGGGTTATGGCAGAAGTTGCTGTTAAGGGTGCTGGATTATCGCATAACGCATGGATCTTCTCATGTGGCGACGCAATCCTTTCAGGAATTGTTCAAGCCGGACTTTTGAATATTTTAAACCTGTTGAACTATTGGAATATGAAATTGATCAGCCCTATAGATGGAGATATGCTGCATGCGCGGGATGGCGTCATGGAAGGCGATCGGTTGCGCATTGTGGTGAAGGTGGTGGCGGATGTGGACAGCCGTGTGACTGTGAATGGTGTGGTGGCCCGATATGCGGGGGATTGTTATACGGCGGAGGTAGTGTTGGACGCCTACGAGAATAAGTTGACCATGAGAGATGAAAATACCGGTGAGGAAGTGTCGGCTGTCGTTTACCGGTTAAAGCATTTTGCGGGTGGTTACCGGTTGTCCATCGATGATAATATCTGGTTCCTCCGGGATATCCATCAGCATGCGGGTGTGTACCGCAGCATTTTCGATAACCCTTACCTGGCCTTTCTGCGCGAGGTGCATGAAAAATATGGGACGAAGGTCCATATCAACCTTTTTTACCAGACTGATGGTTTCAACCTGGGGCAGTTGAGCGATGCGTTCAGGGAGGAGTGGAAGGCTCAGTCGCACTGGATACGGCTCAGCTTTCATGCGTTGCAGGAATTTCCGGATATGCCTTACCGGACCGCGGGTTACGAGACATTGAAATGGGATTGTGCGCTGGTGATGGGCGAGATCGAACGATGGGCCGGCAAGGAATTGATGGGACCCGTTACTACACTGCATTGGGGAGAGGCCACCGTGGAAGGCTCGAGGGCGTTGCGGGACGCGGGGTATAAGGGGCAGCTGGGGTATTTCAATGTGGATGACGACCTGCCGGCCGTATCATACTATCTGACAACGGAGCAGCGCCGGCATATCAAGCAGCGCTTTGTCTGGAAGGATAATAAGGAAGACATCGTATTTATCCGGAGCAGCATTGTCATCGACAAAACTGCGTTAGGGGATATACGCCCCCACCTGGATGGGTACAAGCAACGGGGCGGCCTGCCGCCTTTTGTGGACCTGCTGGTACATGAACAATATTACTATCCTTTTTACGAGGCGTATCAACCGGACTTTAAGGAGCGGATATTGACGGCCGTGCAATGGGCGCAGGACAATGGCTACATGCCGCAATTTTTAAGCGAATCAATTTTTGAATAAAGAGATATGGGAAACAATCGTCGGGATTTTTTAAAAATGACCGGTCTGGCGGGCCTGGGGATGGCGGCGCCTTTTATGCCTGCGTATGCGAACAGTCCGGAGGACCTGGACAGGATCCGGGAGCAGGCGGAGCGGGTGTCGCCGGGACAGCGTTTCAATATGAGCGGCTATGCTGCGCCCAGGCTGGAGACGGTGCGGATAGGATTTGTGGGTATCGGCAACAGGGGATATGGAGCGGTGGAGCGTATGACACGGATCGAGGGAGTGCGGATCAATGCCTTGTGTGATCTCCGGCCCGAGCGGGTGGAACTGGCGAAGCGACTGGTGGAGGGGTCCGGTCATCATCCGGCCTTATACTCAGGCGATCCCGAAGCATGGAAGAAATTGTGCGAGCGGGATGATCTGGACCTCATCTATATCCTTACCCCCTGGGCATTGCATACGCCTATTGCCGTCTTTTCCATGGAGCATGGGAAGCATGTCTGTGTGGAGGTACCTGCTGCAAAGACCATTGCGGAAGCATGGCAGTTGGTGGAGACCTCGGAGCGTACAAAGAAGCATTGCATGATGACGGAGAACTGCTGTTATGATGCTTCGGAACTGTTGACGCTGAGCATGGCGAGGCAGGGTTATTTTGGGGATATCGTCCATTGCGAAGGAGGGTATATTCACAATCTGCAGGAGCTTATGTTCTCGAAGGAGCATTTCTACCAGATGTGGGAATTGGAGGAGGCTTATCATCGGAAAGGTAATCTTTATCCCACACACGGGCTGGGACCGTTGTGTCAGCTGATGGGGATCAATCGGGGGGATAAGATGGAATACCTGGTATCCATGTCGTCCAATGACTTTATTACGGGTGCGATGGCGGAGCGGCTGGCCGCTACAGACCCTTTTTATAAAAAATATGTCGGAAAGCCTTTTAACGGGACGATGAATACGAGCACCATTCGCACGGCTCATGGGCGGACCATCATGGTGCAGTTCGATGTTTCTTCCCCCCGGCCGTATAGCCGGATACAGCTCGTCAGCGGGACAAAGGGTGCGGGGCTTAAATATCCCGAGCCGGCCCGTTATACACAGGGACATGAATGGTGCAGCCCGGAAGAGTATAAGGAGCTGGAAGAAAAATATATGCCGCCTATCCTGCGCAAGATAGGAGGGATAGCCAAGGGGATCGGGGATCATGGCGGGATGGATTTTATTATGGACTGGCGGACCATCGATTGTTTGCGGAATGGGCTGCCGCTGGATCAGAATGTGTATGATGCGGCTTTATGGAGCTCAGTTGCCCCGTTGAGCGTATGGTCCGTAGCCAATCGTAGCAATTCCATTGCCGTGCCTGATTTTACGGCGGGATCCTGGAAGACGAATGCTCCTGTCGACATTTCCATGGAGAGGGGTGGTTCGACAAAAGTGTTGAGCGGCGTTGTGGCGAGTCCACGAAGTGTTCAGACAGCGGAGAAGGGACGGCGGGCAGGCGTCATCGGGCTGGATACATCCCATAGTACCGCCTTTGTAGAGGCGTTGAACAGCGACAGTGCCGATGCGGACTATCATGGCTATAAGATCGTAGCGGCTTATCCCTGGGGCAGCAAGGATATTCAAAGCAGCGCGGAGCGGATACCTGCCTATTCGGAGGAAGTAAAGAAAATGGGCGTGGAGATCGTGGACTCGATCGCTGCTCTGCTGGAAAAGGTAGATGTTGTTTTTCTGGAGACCAATGACGGGCGTCCTCATTTGGAGCAGGCGCTGGAAGTGATGAAGGCAGGCAAACCCGTCTGGGTCGACAAACCGGTGGCCGGCACGCTGGCGGATACGGTCGGTGTATATGAAGCCGCTAAAAAATATAAAGTGCCTGTTTTTTCCGCCTCGTCCTTACGCTATATGACGAATATGCAGGAGATCGCGGCAGGAAAGAAGGTCGGGAAGGTGCTGGGCGCGGATGCGTTCAGTCCCGCTCCCCTGGAGCCGCATCATCCGGACTTTTTCTGGTATGGCATTCATGGAGTGGAGACGTTGATCACCCTGATGGGCAGGGGTTGCAAGGAAGTGACACGGGTATCCACGGAAAGCACGGATGTCGTGACGGGCGTGTGGGGGGATGGACGTATAGGCACGTTCAGGGGCACCCGCAGCGGCGAGCATGAGTATGGAGGCACTGTCTTTGGCGAGAAGGGCGTGGTACGGGTGGGGCCTTATTCGGGATATGAAGCGTTGCTGAAACAGATCATTCAATTCTTTCAATCGGGTGTATCCCCTGTCAGCGAGGAAGAGACGCTGGAGATCTATGCTTTTATGGAGGCGGCGGATGAGAGTAAACGGAAGGGCGGGATGGCTGTCAATCTACAGGCGACCCTGGAAAGGGCGCGTCTGTTCTTAAAGAAATAAAATAAGTAAGATGGAAAATAAAAGATTAAGGGAAAAGAGCCGCAGGGCTTTTATCAAATCGACGGGAATGCTGGCGGCCGGGGCGTTGATGGCTCCTTCGGTGTTGTCGGCGGCGGGGAAGGCCGTGGTTTCGTCGCCCGCTGTGTTGGGTGGGGTTCCTGTACGTACGAAGGGGTGGCCGTCGTGGCCTGTCTGGAATAAGGATACGGATGAGCAGCTGGTGGTGGATGACCTGCGTAGCGGCGTCTGGTCCAGGGCATCCCTTGTGACGCAGTTCGAACAGGAATGGGCAACTTATATTGGCACCAGGCGGTGTCTTTCGGTCGTCAACGGGACGAATGCGTTGATCGCCTCGCTGATTCAAATGGGTATTGGCGGCGGGGATGAGGTGATCGTACCTCCATATACCTTTATTGCAACGGTGGCGGCGGTGCTGGCTACAGGCGCCATGCCCGTCTTTGTGGACACGGATGTTTCCTCCTGGCAGATCGATGCATCGAAGATCGAGGCAAAGATCACGAGCAGGACGAGGGCGATCCTCCCTGTGCATATCCTGGGTCTGCCGGCCGACATGGTGACCATCATGGCCATTGCCAAAAAGCATGACCTGGTGGTGATCGAAGATGCGTGTCAGGCGCATGGCGCCGAGATCGGCGGTCGCCGGGTAGGCAGTTTCGGGCATGCAGGCTGTTTCAGCTTCCAGAACTCGAAGAACCTTGCCATTGGAGAAGGCGGCGCTATCAACAGCGATGACGAAAAATTCATGGACAGATGTTATTCCTATCATAATTATGGGAATCCCTATGGTTCTGTGGTGGGACAGGTGAATGCGGGGACGCTCATACCCGGCACGAAACTTCGGCTGACCGAGTACCAGGCTGCTATTGGCCTGGGACAGCTAAAGCGTCTGACGGCACAGACGAAGAAGCGGAATGCGAATGCGGCCTATTTACGGGGCCGGATCAGCAAGATACCCGGCGTCATTCCCTACAACCTTTATGACAATGTCACGAAGGCGGCATTTCACTTATTCCCTTTTCGGTACGAGCGATCCGGCTTCAAGGGATTGCCGAGGGCGGCATTTATCAAGGCTATGGAGGCGGAGGGCATTCCCTGCAGCGAGGGGTATGCGCCTTTGAACAAGATGCCCTATTTGCAGCAGGCGTTCGAGTCCAAGAATTACAAAAAGATGTATACGCCGGCAGAACTGGATATCAACGCCTTTAACGAGCGAAATGTCTGTCCTTTGAATGACAAGCTATGCGAGGAGGAGGCCATCTGGTTCTATCAATCCATGTTGTTGGCCGACAAGCCGGATATGGATGATATTGTACATGCTATCGAAAAAATTCATGCTAATGCCGACAGGCTAAATAAAAAATAATGAGGATATATATCGCGATAATGGTTGTATGTATGCTGGGATGTGTGGCGCGGACGATGGCGCAGGACAAAAAGCTGACGGCAAAGACATATAATTCCGGATTTTCGATCTCGCATGATTCCTATAATTCCATCTCCGTGGCCAGTGATGGCAAGGTATATTATGTCCTGAGCTCCCAGTCCATCGACACGGGCGGGCAGATGTATTCCTTTGATCCGGCGACGGGAAAGATCCATCACTGCGGCGATATTACGGAGGTCTGCGGAGAGAAGGGGATGAAGACGATTGTGCAGGGCAAAAGCCATGTCCGATTTGTGGAGTCGAAGGGGAAGCTCTATTTTGCCACGCATGTCGGCTATTATTCCATGGTGGATGGGATGGAAAAAATGGGTATACCTCCGGAGGGCTATAAGGCGTATCCCGGCGGGCATATCCTTTCTTATGATCTGAAGACAGGGAAATTCGAGAACCTGGCCATCGCTCCGCACCAGGAAGGTATCCTCACCATGAATATGGACACGACGAGAGGATTGATCTATTGTATCACCTGGCCGACGGGATATGTGTTCCGGTATGATCTGGGGAGGAAGGAGCTAAAGGAGATCGGGCCTTTGTCGGGCGAGGGGGAAAATGGAATGGGGCATAATTTCCGGACCCTTTGCCGCAGTCTGGCGATCGACCCTGGGGATGGGTCTGTGTATGCTACGAATTCCGAGGGAACTATTTTCCGGCTGAAGGTGGGGAGTGATGTGCTGGAGCCGCTGGAAGAGGATATGAAGAAAGATTATTTCGGCATATATGACCCTACTTCGGCGGGGAATATGGGCTATAACTGGCGGCAGACCCTGTGGTATCCGGGGAATAGGAGTTTTTATGGGGTGCATGGGAATTCCGGCTATCTTTTTCAATTCGACCCTCATGCCGAGAGGATCAATGTCATCCAGCGGATCACTTCGGAGCCTTCGCGTAAGAGCGGCATGTTCGATCAGTTCAGCTATGGATATCTGGGATTCATATTGGGTCCTGACCGTCATACGCTGTATTATCTTACGGGCGGACCTGTTTATGTCAATGGCCGTCGGGTGAAAGGGAAGAGCAGCACGGCGATGGGGGAGGCGAAAGGACTGGAAGACCTTCACCTGGTGACCTATGATATACCCACGGGCAAATATGAAGACCATGGGGCTATCTTTTATGCGGATGGGCAACGTCCCTTGTATGTGAATGCTATTGCCGTCGGAAAGGACGGGTCTGTATATACGCTGGCGCGGATCACGGAGAACGGGGTGTCGCGTACGGACCTGGTGCGGATCACTGGCGTCAAACTATAATATTATGAAGATACTATCGATGGGCTGGGTGCTGTTGTTGTGGTGTCAGCTTGCGTCGGGGGCCGATATCCGGGCCGGGGTTGCGAAGATCTCTATTACTCCAACGCTGCCTGCCTGGCTGAATGGGTATGCCAGCAGGGAACAGCCTGCCAATGGGATACTTACGGACATCTGGGCCAAGGCGCTGGTATTGGAAGATGCGCCGGGCAGCCGAGTGGTTATTGTCACCGTGGACTTATTGGGGTTGTCCCATGATGTCGTGACGGAAGTGGCCCGCCAAGTGGATAGTCTTTATGGGATCAGGCGTTCGCAGCTGCTGCTGAATTCATCTCATACGCATTCGGCGCCGGTGGTATGGCCTTGTCTGGATATGATCTATAATCTCGGGCCGGAAGACCAGGCCAGGGTATCGTTATATGTTCAGGAGCTGACCGTCAAGCTGGTAAAGGTGATCGGGATGGCGATGAGGAATATGGCACCGGCACGGTTGTTCACGGGCCATGGGTCGGCGGATTTTGCCATCAACCGGAGGAATGAGATCCACCCGAACGGTCCTGTGGATCATGATGTGCCTGTATTGAAAGTGGTTTCGACGGAGGACAAGCCGCTGGCTATTCTTTTCGGATATGCCTGTCATAATACAACGCTGGTGGATGATAATTTGCTGGTCAACGGGGATTTTGCCGGATTTGCCCAGATAGCGCTGGAAAAGGCTTATCCCGGGGCGCAGGCTATGTTCCTTATGGGCTGTGCGGGTGATCAGAACCCTTCCCCCCGTGGGACTGTGGCGCTGGCCATGCAGCATGGCAAGAGCCTGGCGGATGCCGTTGTAAAAGTCCTGTCCGGGGAGATGCATGTTGTCCGGGCGCCTATTCGCACTGCCTATACCAGGACAGCATTGCCTTTTCCTCCATTTGACGCGGCTAAATACAGGCAGGAGATCGTCAGCAAGGACAGATTCCTTCAACGGCGGGCCAGGCTGATGCTGGACCTTTATAACAGGGGGCTGGTCCCGGATCATAAGGATTATCCTGTCCAGGTGGTGCGGTTCAATAACGACCTTTGTATCCTGGGTTTGAGCGATGAGGTGGTGGTAGACTATTCGCTGCGTGCGAAAAGGGAGTTCGCGGGAGAGAATATTTATGTAGCGGGCTATTCGGGGGAGGTCATGTGTTATATACCTTCCGAGCGGGTATTGAAGGAGGGGGGATATGAGGGAGGGGAGAATATGATCTATTATGGCTGGCCGGGGCCATTCGCGGAAGGTGTGGAAGACAGGGTCTTCGATGCCATTTACCGGGTGATGAAGGAGGCCGGCGGCAAGGAGGCGAAAAGAAAATAATTTTGACAAAGAACCTGACCATAGTAGGGATCCTCTTTTTTGTATTTGGGTTTATCACCTGGGTCAATGCTATTTTGATACCGTATTTCAAGATCGGTTGCGAACTGAACAATTTTCAGTCTTACCTGGTGGCATTTGCTTTTTATATCTCTTACCTGGTGATGTCTGTTCCGGCGGGCTATTTATTACGGATCATTGGTTTTAAGAAAGGTATGATGGCGGGGTTCCGGATCATGGCCCTGGGGGCGTTCATTTTTGTGGGAGCGGCCTGGTGGCGAACCTATACGGGGTTCCTGTTCGGTCTGTTTGCCATTGGGGCCGGACTGACCATTCTTCAGACGGCGGCCAATCCTTATATTACTGTGCTGGGGCCTGCGGAGCGGGCGGCGCAGCGGATCAGTGTGATGGGGGTGTGTAACAAGGTGGCGGGGATACTGGCTCCCCTGTTGTTTGCCGCGGTGCTGCTTCGTCCGACGGACAGTGAGCTGTTCCACCGATTGCCCATGATGGGGGAAGATGAAAGAAAACTGGCGCTGGATGAGTTGATAAGAAGGGTGATGCTACCGTATGCCTGTATAGGGGGTATATTGCTGTTGCTGGGGTGGCTGGTGCGGAGCTCGTCCCTGCCGGAGATCGATCCTTCAGACGGCGGCTCCCTTGCGGGGGGCGGTCAGCGGAACGTATTCCATTTCCCTCACCTGATCCTGGGCGCCGTGGCAATTTTTCTGCATGTGGGAACCCAGGTACTGGCCATCGATACGATCATCGGCTATGCGGGTTCTATGGATATTCCGTTGTCCCGGGCGAAGGTCTTTCCTTCGTATACGCTTTCGGCAACAATAGTGGGATATATCATTGGGATATTGACTATTCCCCGGTATATTAGTCAAGGAAAAGCTTTCCTTATCTGTACCGTGGTGGGGATGCTGTTGTCCTTATCCATTGTGTCGTTGAGGGGAATAGTGGTACTGGGCGGGCATGTGGCGGATATTTCGCTGTGGTTGATGGTGTTGCTGGGTCTTGCCAATTCGCTGATCTGGGCGGGTATCTGGCCGCTGGCGCTGGATGGATTGGGGAGGTTTACGAAGGCCGGGGCGTCTGTGCTGGTAATGGGTCTTTGCGGAAATGCGATACTGCCCCTGGTATATGGCTGGCTGGCAGACAAGTGGGGTTTGCGGGAAGCCTATTGGGTATTGCTGCCCTGTTACTGCTACCTGTTCTTTTATGCAGTATACGGGCATCGTATCCGGAGCTGGAAATTTAGAAAACTCGAACATCCTATATGAGCAGGGAGATGATAAAAATAATCAATGGAAGGGTGATCACTCCGGGAGGCGTCCTGGAAGGGGGCGTTGTGCTCGTGGAGGGGGGGATCATCCGGAGCGTAGGAGAGGAGGATGTCCCAGCGGCGGGTGCGGAAATTATCGATGCGGCAGGAAGCTATGTTTCGCCCGGATTTATCGACCTGCATATTCATGGCGGGGGCGGATTTGATTTCATGGATGGTCATGAATCCGCCTTTCTGGCTATTGCGGATATGCATGCACGGTATGGGACTACGGCTATGCTGCCTACGACGCTGACGGCCTCGAAGGAAGAGCTGTTGCATACGCTTGATGTTTATGAACGGGTATTGCCGAAGAATCGTTCCGGGGCCCAATTCCTGGGCATGCACCTGGAGGGGCCTTATTTCGCCATGAGCCAGCGGGGGGCGCAGGAGCCGCGGTATATCCGTAACCCTGATCCGGCTGAATACAGG
>DASZWE010000226.1:0-9208 GCA_035546735.1 Puia sp. | reverse complement strand
TCCTGGAATTTCTTGGCCAGTTTGGCCTTCTTCTGCTGCGGGCGTATCATAAAGAAGTAGAACACCAGGATCATACCCCCTAATAAGAACAGGGTGTAGTTGCCTTGTCCTGCTCCCGGTGCCGCTTGTAATAAAACCACTAATTGAGTCATTGTGTATTGATGTTTGTTTGAATAATCGGATCTTTTACGAAGCTTTTTTCTCCACCTCCACGATAAACTGCAGGGGATGGGGCGATTCTTTCAGATTAGCAAAGACATTAAGCGTCTTATGATTGATACCAACGTGGCCCTGGCTGTTGAAGGTGGCTTTGATCACTCCCTCCGCGCCCGGGGCGACGGGCTCCTTGGGTTGCTCAGCCACAGTGCAGCCGCAACTGGGCTGTACTCTTTCGATGACCAGCGGCTTGTTCCCCGTATTGCGGAAGCGGAAAGACACTTCCAGATGCGGACCTTCCTGCATTTTCCCGAAATCCCTGGTGGAATCCAGCCATTCCACCGTCGTGAACTGGGTGGAGTCCCGGGTAGTAGAGGCAGCAGTCGCAGCCTTCTTGTCATTGTTCTGGCAGCTGATCATCAGGATCGCGGCTAATAAAACGCTGGTTATTCGATGCATGGGTAATTTTTTTGCAAACCTAAGGGTTTGCCTTGAAATTGATCTTATGCATTTTTTCCTCCCTGACAAGGTCCTTATGGATATTGTCCAGGATGCCATTGACAAACTGGCCGCTCTGAGGGGTGCTGTATTCCTTGGCCAGATCAATGTATTCATTGATGGTGACCTTTGGGGGGATCGTCTCGAAGTAAAGGAACTCGGACACGCCCATTTGCATCAGGATCATATCCAGGGTCGCGATCCGCTCGGGATCCCAGTTCTTCAGCTTGGGCTTGATAAGATCCATCAGCACGTCCTTTTTATCCATCACCGTCTGAAGCAGCCCTTTGGCGAATTCCCATTTTTCCTTGCTGATGATCTCCTGGAAATTGAGCGACTGGGGCTTATTGATATAGCCCATTACCAGCTGGCTGACCATTTCACCATCATCGTCCCAGTTGGTGAACAGCTCTTCTACATGGGTTTCAAAAACTGCATTGGGCAGCATCAGACCCGCGAAAATAAACTCCAGCATACTTTTTTCGCTCTTTTTCTCCCTTCCCGCCTCGCCGATATATTGTTTGTATTCCTCTGTAGCGACCAGCTCCTGGTAAAGACGCTTGATCAGATCCTTATTATCCTGCAAATGGGGCTTGTCCGTACCCACCGCCTTTTGCCAGCTGGCGTCCTCCAGTATCTTCCAAAGGTATTCGTTGCCTGCCAGCTTTATATTGACATTGAGATCGTCCTGGTTAGGGAGGTGTTTGGACGATCTGACCCGGCTGTCCGTCTCCGCATAACGGGCCACTTCGGTGACAAAATATATAAGATAGATAAGTAGCTGTCTGCTCTGGTCAAAATGCTTCTGTAAGATCCGTACGTGTTCGCCCGGTTTGACGGTCTGCTCCTGTGCTTCCAGGGTCTATAAGGTCTGCATCACTTTTACCCTGATATTTCTTCTGCTGATCATTATAATAAGAACTTTGTTAGCGGCTGCAAATATACGGATTTACCGGGCTGCCGGGATAAATTTTGAAAAGCGCTAAATCCATTGTCCTGGTATTGTCGTATTTAAAGAACAGCCGGACCGGCGGCTGCCGATCACTGCACGCCAGCTAAATCTCTCATTCCTACAAAGCATCCTGACGGACCGGAGGTCCGTCGGCCGAAGGCCAGACATTAGCGTTTCATTCAGGTATTAGGATCACCGCCTGGCTCTATCAGCAAAAAGGAGTGGACAGGGTATTGGTAAACCCGGGGTCCGCCATCGTGGTATTTACTTTCTTTCCCATCAAGACGACCGCCGGCAAGGCGGACAGTGGTGATTTCGACCAGTTTGTAGCCGATGTGGTCACGGCCGCCCATAAGAATGGTCTGTCGGATCAGATTATCGGACAGGTAGGGGTAGTAATCTATTCCGTTGAGTCACAGGTAGTCCAGAAGTAGCCTTTTTGACAGTTATTTATAAAACCCTGCCTCCTGGCGGGGTTTTTTGTTATGAAAAAATGACATATTCTGTAAAAATGGCCTTGCTTGCGGGTTTGGTACAAAATTCGCCTAACTTCGCCGTCCGAACTTTCTTCGGACAAAATTTCAAAAAAACCAATAAAATAAGACGACTATGGGCAAAAAGTTAAACGTTACCCCGCTTGCTGACAGGGTAATAGTGAAGCCAGCTCCCGCTGAAGAAAAAACTGCCGGTGGCATTATCATTCCTGACACCGCTAAAGAAAAGCCGCAGCGCGGTACGGTTGTAGCCGCTGGTCCTGGTAAAAAGGACGAGCCAGTGACCGTGAAGATCGGTGATACCGTTCTCTATGGCAAATATTCCGGTACGGAGATCCAGATCGAAGGCGACGATTTCCTTATCATGAGGGAATCCGACATCCTCGCTATCGTTTAATTTATCCAAGTATAACATCATCTTTAAACATCCCTCCCGATAGGGAGCTCAATCAAAATAATTATGGCAAAACAACTTTTCTTCGATATCGAAGCCCGTAACAAAATGAAGAAGGGCGTTGATACCCTGGCAAATGCTGTTAAGGTTACCTTAGGTCCCAAAGGACGTAACGTAGTACTGGAAAAGAAATTTGGCGCTCCTTCTGTAACGAAGGACGGCGTCACTGTAGCAAAAGAGATAGAGCTGGAAGACCCCATCGAGAACATGGGCGCCCAGATGGTAAAGGAAGTAGCCTCCAAGACAGCCGACATCGCCGGTGACGGTACCACCACGGCTACTGTGCTGGCACAGTCCATCATCAGCGAAGGTCTGAAGAACGTAGCAGCAGGCGCCAACCCCATGGACCTGAAGCGCGGCATTGACAAGGCGGTGGAAAAAGTGGTCGAGAACCTCAGCGGCCAGTCCCAGACCATCGGCAACGACAAGAACAAGATCGAGCAGGTGGCAGCCATCTCCGCCAACAACGACAGCGCCATCGGAAAGCTCATCGCACAGGCTTTCGGGAAGGTCGGCAAGGAAGGTGTTATCACCGTGGAAGAAGCCAAAGGCACCGACACTACCGTTGACGTAGTAGAAGGTATGCAGTTCGATCGGGGATATCTCTCCGCCTATTTCGTTACCAACAGCGAAAAGATGGAAGCCGAGCTCCAGAACCCTTATATCCTCATCTATGACAAAAAGATCTCCGCTATGAAGGATATCCTTCATATCCTGGAGAAAGTAGCCCAGAGCGGTCGTCCGCTGCTGATCATCGCGGAAGACCTGGAAGGCGAAGCGCTGGCTACCCTGGTAGTAAACAAGCTGCGCGGCACGATCAAGGTGGCTGCTGTGAAAGCTCCGGGCTTTGGCGACCGTCGTAAAGAAATGCTCCAGGACATCGCTATCCTCACCAAGGGCATCGTTATCAGCGAAGAGCAGGGTTACAAGCTGGAAGGCGCCGACCTGAGCTACCTGGGTACCGCTGCCAGCGTAACAATTGATAAAGACAACACAACTGTCGTAGGTGGCAAGGGCAAGAAGGAAGATATCCTCGCCCGTGTCAACCAGATCAAAGCCCAGATCGAAACCACCACTTCCGACTACGATAAGGAAAAATTACAGGAACGTCTGGCCAAGCTCAGCGGCGGCGTTGCAGTTCTCTATGTAGGTGCTGCCACCGAAGTTGAAATGAAGGAAAAGAAGGACCGCGTAGACGACGCCCTGCATGCTACCCGCGCTGCAGTGGAAGAAGGTATCGTACCCGGCGGTGGTATCGCTTATATCCGCGCCATCGAGTCCCTGGAAAAGCTGAAAGGCGCCAACGAGGATGAGCTGACGGGTATCGCCATCGTAAAACGTGCACTGGAAGAGCCTCTGCGCCAGATTGTGGGCAACAGCGGCATCGAAGGCAGCATCGTAGTACAGAAAGTGAAGGAAGGCAAAGCCGACTTCGGCTTCAATGCCCGCACGGAACAATACGAGAACCTGCTGAAGGCCGGTGTTATCGATCCCACCAAGGTAAGCCGTATCGCACTGGAAAACGCCGCTTCCATCGCCGGCATGTTGCTGACCACCGAGTGTGTCATCGCCGACAAGCCTAAGAAAGAAGAAGCTCACGCTCATCCGGGCGGCGCTCCTGGCATGGGTGGAATGGATTACTAGTGGACCACAGGTCCACTGGCCGAAGGCCCATCATTAGTGGAATTCGCCGAGGGGCGAAATTCCAGGTACGGCCCGAAGGCGAATTGACAATCAATCCTTTCACAATATTAAAGAGGCCTGGCATCCGCCAGGCCTCTTTAATGTCCGTCTGCGTTGTTGGTAGAAAATAACTCCGGCGGACAACAATATTTTATGATGGGCCATCGGCCAGTCGATCTGTGATCGGCTTTTGTACGTATAGCCTGCACTTTTCCGGTAAAGAATATGCTATCCGGGCGGAGATGATGGAGCCCATCATGAAAGCTATGCGGTAACTGCCAACGGCGGTTCGACGAAGGTTAGAACTTGAATCCCACTGTCACGATGCCTGTGCCGCTGAATTGTTTCAGCGTAGACACCACATTGTTCTTGTCCGACAGAACATAGGGAAAATTGACGTCCTTGGAGAAGCCCGCCACGAAAGCCAGATCTATGAACATGCCCGCATTACGCCAGCCGCCGCCGGCTGTAAGAAAAAGTTTGTTCACCTTCAGCTCCTTGCTATCCTGGTAGGGATTGGTATAGTAAGCGCCTCCCAGGCGTGCAAAAACTGTATTGAACTTCATCTCACCACCCAGCCTCAGGCCCAGGTAGTTCTTATAGATGTTCTTGATGGACGCATTCACGGCGTCGTAATAGTCGTCCGGTCCATCCGAGCCATCATTATTCTCGGGCTTGAAATGCGCGCTTTTGGTAGTGACATATTCAACGTCCGCCGTGATAAATCCTTTCTGTGCCCGCACGCTTTGTTCGCCACCGCCAAAAAGATAGCTGCCGCTGGCGATAAATCTCCAGGGAGTATACAGGTTGTAATTAACGGAATTGGCCGGCCCGTAGGTTGCATCCAGCTGGTCCGAGGTCACCTGGTGCTGGACGGAATAGTCATCCAGGCTGGTGCTCATGGAGCTATGGATCTTATCCGTGACCCCGATGACACTGGGAGTGTGAACAGCCAGACCTATCCTTACGGAGTTGGTTGGCGAAAAGATCACACCCAGCTTGGCATTGAGACCAAAACCCCTGGAAGTATATTTCTCCATATACGTATAGGACTCGAAATCGTTGCTGGTATCGCTGGTAGCGTCCATCTCGCGGTAGGTCTGCTCCCGGGTATAGCTGAGGATGGGGATGCCGATGCCGCCGCCGATATACCATTTGCCGGCGATGCCGGTGGCCAGATTCAATGCTATCTCCGTAATGCCGCCGCTGGTGCGGAGATCATTCTGCTGAAGCACTGCACCTGCTTTCTGCGGCTGTGCGATCACCTGCAGCTGTCCGTTGATGGTGGCCGTGTCGACGAGATAAGTATAGAGCGCCATCCGGGTGCCGTAAGAAAACAAGCCCGGCGTTCCGATGGCCTTGTCGATATCCGGTTCGTTGCCATAAGCAAACTCTTCCGCATACTGTTCGGCTCCCGAGCTGTAATCGTTGATCCCCTGGTAATGTATATGCTGGTTGAAATTGGCTGTCTGGTTCACGGCTATGGAAAAGACGCTGTTGTTGCCGTTGAATCCGGTGTGTCCCGTGACAAGACCGCTGACGCCCAGGTTGAATCTGTTGGAGGTATAGCCGCCGTTATGGGTGTTGAGATAGGTTCCTTTATTCTTTAGGAACTGCCAGCCGGGACTGATTACCACCTCGCGGGTCCGGTAGAAACCCAGACCGGCCGGATTGACAAAGTTGGAAGATATCTCGCCGCCGAGCGAGCCCATGGCGCCCCCGATGGCCTGTTCACGGGCTGTTCCGCTGGGCGTCGTCCAGGATGCTCTAAGGGCGTCTTCCGGCAATTGCGCAGACAGTCGATGGCATACCAATATACCTATGAAAACAATGAGTCTTTTCATAATGATGATCAAATACTGATGGGATTAGTGCCTTGCAGGTCTGGCGCTGCCGCCACCACCTCCACCGCCACCACTGGAAGGAGGAGGAGAGTAGCTTCTTACAGGCTGGCTGCTAAAGCTTCCGGAACTGGTGGGTCTTGTCGAATAGCTCGAATTCATGCTGGGTGAGGAAGAAGACCTGTAATAGCCATTGTTGCTCCTGCTATTCCCGTTGCTGTAGCCATTCACATACCTGTTGCCGGGGCCGCGGGACTGCAGCTCACGCGAATAGGCCGTGGGTGCGGGACGATAGGTCCGGTTGTTGGTGTTGGTGACCCTCGCAGCAAGGCCGTTGCGATAGCTCGTGCCATTGAAAGCGCGCAGGTGAGTATACACGTCGTTGTTGTAAGAGGCCCCTTTCACTACGATGACGCCTCCTCCGTAATAAGGATTGTAGAAATATGGATTATAATAGCTATTCCACATGAAGTAGCTGTTCCAACCAAAATAGGGATCTCCGAATCCAAGCCCCAGTCCATAATAGGACCCATAAAGCGGATAGCCATATCCAAAGCCCATGGAATAGTAGGGACTTACGGCTGCGGGACAATAGTAGGAATCATAAGCATTATAATCGTCGAAATAAGACCAGCGGGCTTCGTCCTGGGCCTTCATGCGGACATAGTTATCGCTGGGCGCCGTGCTGTAATATTCTCCATTGGAGCCCGTGCGGGAATTTCGGGGGCTGTAATATCCGGCATCTTCATCGGATGCGGCGGCGACTGCGTTACCGGATCCGGGGGAATAATAGACATCGTCTGGTGTCTGTGCCGCCTTCCGGGAAGAAGAGCAGCTGCTCATCAGGATAAGACCAACGGCCAGGAAGGGAAGTATGTGTTTGACCCGGAAATAATGTCTTTTTAATGGACGGGTCGAATCTCGCCCTTCGGACACAGGGGTCATCAGGTTTATGGTGCTCGATTTCATGGCGAAAGCATTTAGTGTTTTTCGGATGAAGTTGCTACCTTCGCGCAACTTAACATCGTGTTAAAGTAAAGTTACGATAAATAATCAGCGTTAATAACGAAATATGATGGATAATTGTTAAAAGCTGATTAATAAACGGACCACGGGTCCGTTGGCCGAAGGCCCATCATTAGCGGTGCACCGGGGATGGGTAATTTTACGGGAACCATACCCGGTGCACAACATAGGATCATATGAGCAAAGAGATCACAAGCCGGGCACAGGACTATTCACAATGGTACAACGACCTGATCGTCAAGGGCAACCTGGCAGACCATTCAGGGGTCAAAGGTTGCATGGTGATAAAACCCTATGGTTTTGCCCTTTGGGAGAATATGCGCGATCAGCTGGACAGGATGTTCAAGGATACGGGACACGTGAACGCCTATTTCCCGCTGTTTATTCCCAAGAGCTTTCTTAGCAAGGAGGCCGCCCATGTGGAAGGCTTTGCCAAGGAATGCGCCGTGGTAACGCACTACCGGCTGAAGACCGACCCCAATGGGGGAGGGGTGATCGTCGACCCCGAGGCTAAGCTGGAAGAAGAGCTGATCGTTCGTCCCACCAGCGAGACCATTATCTGGAATACCTATAAAGGCTGGATCCGCAGCTATCGTGACCTTCCCCTGCTCATCAACCAGTGGGCCAATGTCGTAAGATGGGAAATGAGGACCCGGCTCTTCCTGCGCACCGCCGAATTCCTCTGGCAAGAAGGGCATACCGCCCATGCCACGGCGGAGGAAGCTATTGCAGAAGCAGAGCAGATGCTGGAAGTATACGCCACTTTTGCCGAAGAATATATGGCCGTACCCGTTATCCGGGGCGTCAAGACAGAAAGCGAACGGTTTGCCGGCGCGGTCGACACCTATTGCATCGAAGCGCTGATGCAGGATGGAAAGGCTCTCCAGGCGGGCACCTCCCATTTCTTAGGGCAGAACTTCGCCAAGGCCTTCGACGTAAAATTCTCCGACAGGGACAACAAGCTGGACTATGTATGGGCTACCAGCTGGGGAGTAAGCACCCGCCTCATCGGAGGGCTGGTCATGGAGCACAGTGATGATGACGGACTGATATTGCCACCCCGTATCGCACCGCTGCAGGCCGTTATCGTCCCCATCTATAAGGGCGAAGAGAAAAAGGACCAGCTGGACGCCAAAGGAAAGGAGCTCACGGCACAGCTCAGGGCGGCCGGCGTCCGTGTGAAATACGATGACAACGACAATGCACGTCCGGGCTGGAAGTTCGCGGAATATGAAATGAAGGGAGTGCCCGTACGCATCGCCATGGGATTGCGCGACCTGGAGAATGGGGTCGTCGAGATCGCACGCCGGGATACGAAGGAAAAGACATCCGTTCCCATGGAAGGGTTGGCGGTCTACGTTGCAGGTTTGCTGGAGACCATCCAAAAAGCCATGTATGATAAGGCCCTTGCCTTCCGGGATGCACATATTACCCGTGTGGACACCTGGGACGAGTTTGAAAAGGTGCTGCATGAGAAAGGAGGATTCCTCTCGGCCCATTGGGACGGCACGGCCGCCACGGAAGAGACCATTAAGGAAAAGACCAAAGCTACCATTCGGTGTATCCCGCTGAACAACCCCGCCGAAGAAGGAAAATGTATTTTGACCGGGAAGCCGAGCAAACAGCGGGTTCTTTTTGCAATAGCTTATTAGACAATAACTTATATTGTGGAAAATCAGGACAATGATTTCCTGGAGGTCAGGCTCGACAGGTCGGGGATCGACCAGTTAAAAAAGTTATCGGTCACCACCCGCTGGCTCTTTATCCTGGGCATGCTGCTGACCCTGCTGCTGATCGTTCGGACCGTCGTACACAGTCCTTCTTTGAGCGCGGAACAATTCTCCGGCAACTGGCCCTTATACCTCGAAGCGAAGCTATTTGACTGGTATACTGCCCTCTATTGCCTTTTTTTCGCCTGGCAGGTCTGGTGCTACTGGCAATTTGCCCGGCAGGCTAACAAAGGGGCCGTTTTGCTGGACACGGCACAATTTAATCACTCGTTCCGGGCGTTATATAGATCCAGCGTCCTGGCCCTGGTCCATCTGTGCCTTACAATAGTCATGGCAGTGCTGGAAGTATTGGTGGCTTTCCATATAGCTGCAAT
>DASZWE010000225.1:0-10116 GCA_035546735.1 Puia sp. | reverse complement strand
AGCACGCCGGCTGTGTCATCGACAACGACGACCTTCCATTGTTCGTGCCTGCCGGGCGCCTGACAGATCTCGTCGAATACATGATAAGGCGAAAGTTTTGCCGCATATTCTTTTTTAAGCTCGCCGTCGTGAAAGACCCTGATCTTCACCTGCTCGTATTTTGCCGTGGCATAGGCGCGGATATGCAGGCTGTCTCCTTCCCACTCCATGTTGAGCATGGCCTCCTTCGTCGCATTCTTTACCATACCCACCTGGCTGTACGGCATGAAATATTGTTCGAATGTCTTTTCCTCATTGGGCTGCAGCCAGGAAAAATCCGGCTGGTTGTCCGTGAACACTCCCGTCATCAGCTCGATATAGGGACCATCTTCATCCGTGAGGTTGCGGTCCCATGCCTGTCCGAAATCCCCATTCCCCCAGGTCCACTGTTTCTTGCCGGGTGAAAAATGATGGTTGGCCACATGCAGCATACCGGCTGCTGTGTCATTTTCATAACAGCCCATAAAATCGTATTTGCTGCGTATCGCCATATAGGACGTGGGTACGGGGATATTGGCATACCGGCTGATATCCGTTCCGGGCGCATAATTCACCTTGTAATAGGTGCCCGTCGCGATGGGGAAGTCGGATACATCCCTCTTGCCATGATCAAATACGGCATATACATCCGGCGGAAAGACGGATTGATAATGTTCATTGACTTTTACAGCCGGATTAGCCCACCATAAAAAGGTTTGCGGGAAAGGCGTCCGGTTGAACAGCTTTCCTTTTATCTCCAGATACGCCCGGCCGGGATGCAGCGTAAACCCCGCCATGCCTTTTGTACGGAACATCAGCTCGAGCTCATTCACCCAGACAGTCCGGCTGCCATCCGCACTCTCTTCGATGGTAAAATCCACGGGGCTGTAGGTGCTGGGGCGATGATGCTGGGGCCAGTTGAATTCGATGCCGCCCGAGATCCAGGGTCCTGCGAGCCCCACCAGCGCGGGCTTGATGACCTGGTTGTAATAGATAAAGTCTCTTTGTTTTACCTTATCATACGCCCGTTGTATCCTGCCACCGAGCTCGGGCAGGATCATGATCTTTAAAAATTCATTCTCGAGAAATACGGCTTCATACTCCTGGCTGGATTTTTTGTCGTCGATCTGTTCGATGACAGGATGCGGATACACGACACCGCTGCTACCCTGGTACACACGTTTCTCCAGGAACATAGGGTTTTTTTCAGGCTGGCCGATCTTATAGGTAGGAATGGATACCTTCTCTACCCATGCTTTTACGTCCGTCATATGCATATTCGTTTTATTCTGGTATAATGCGGACCATGAGCGCATCCTTCGGCGACACGCTTATGGTGAAAGTTTCTTTTTCTATAGTCCCCAATGGGGCGTCTGTTATAAAGTCTTTTAAAATATATTTCCCATTTTTCAATCCAATGTCCTGCAGACGGAAGTTAGCGTTGTACGGCTGCTGTGTATGGAAATTAAAGAGTCCCAACAACGTCGTGTCGCCTTTTAAGCAGAATGCCATCTGTTGGTCATAGCTGTCCCCGTCCGGGAATTTCAACGGCGTAAAAGCCTGTGGCCGGCTGAAGAAAGCGCAGAGTCTTGCGTTGTTAAGGAACTTTCTACCCCTCTCCGCGGCCAGCGGCTGCCGGAAGTCCGATCCATCCCCCAGGATGCTGCCCATCACCATCATGGCATACAGGCGGACCTTTATCTCCTGCTCGCTTAGCTCAGGGTTCTTTTGAAAATGCTGCATGATGCAGACATCCAGGTTGGTAAAGGGCCATAGGGTGCCTTGCACCCAGCCCAAATGAGAGCCTGTAGCCAGTGAAGATTCGGTGCTGCCCCATCCGGGGAAACCCTTTTCGTCGTCACGTAGATGAGAATATACATCGGTGGAGATAAAACGTGTATGTGCATACTGGTGGGGGAACATGGGCGAGATGGCCTCCGTGATAAAGATGTCGGGTCCCAGGATCGAGTCGATGAGATGCTTTAGCATCTTCATGCCGAAATTATATGCCTGCAGTCCCGTGCGTACGGAAGGATCCCAGCGGGTGGTGGATTCCAGCGCTCCCGCCGTAAGGAAGTCGATCTTCAAAAAGGTGGCTCCGATGGTCCGGGCCTTTTGCAGCTGTGCGATAATCGACTGACGGGTGGCGGGGTGTGTAGGGTCCAATGGAAAAGCGCCCCAGTCGCCGTCCTTATAGGCAATGGGCTTGCCATCCTGGTCCTTTAGCACAACATCCCGCAGCGTGTAGGATGTTCCGGCAACCATGGTCTGATCCATTGTATTCTTCCAGGTCCATACGGCAAAAGGAATAAAATAAAACCCCATCTGCTGACCATTCTTCTTTGCATATTTTCCAAGCGAGGTCAGCAGCTCCGTCGTATAGATGGATTGATCGTAGGAGTCGACGCTGAGCACGGGATGCGACCAGCGGGAAAAATTGTCGAGCGTATGCAGGTAGTCGGATATTTTGCCTACACCCGCGGGCATCATTACTTTCTCATATCCCAGCACTCCCTCTACGCCAAAGCTGTTCCAATATACAGGGGCGTAGCCCTTCCAGGACAGGCTCCCGTTGAGCCATGCATTTATCCGGCCATATCCTTTGAATAAGGGGCGTATATCCGGTCCACCGGCGAGATATACCAGGGGGGACTGTACGAAGCTTCCTTTCATGGTGCCATGAAGGGCGTGATCGTGTGTGCCATCCTTGTCGGGAGTGGCGGCCCCGCCGTATACTACAAAAGAATCCAGCTGCCCCCCGGTCGAAGCCGTCTTATAAATGATGCCTGTTTTCCAGGTGTCGTGCGTGACGCTGCCAAGCACCAGTCCGGCCATGGTCGTATTGTCGTATATCGAAGAAAAGTCATAGCTGATACCTGTCGCATCCGGCCAGTGCCGCTCTTTCACCCCCACCCACTCGTCGTTGTCAAACGGCTCGTCGAGGATACGGGGCTCGCTACCGGTGACCGCCAGACGCCCTTTTGTTCTCGGAAATACGGCTAAAGGACTGATGTTACGTGTCTCTACCGGCGTCTCTCCTGTCGTGCTGGCGGCTACCAGGTCGGTCAATACAAAGTGGCCATTCGCATACAGGGTGATCCGCTGCAACAGGTAAAGGGCATGTTTGTCATCCATATGCTTAATATTGATACGAATGCCCTTGCCCAGGCTGTCCTCTACCGCATCGGTGCTGTAAGGGTGCTGTTCCAGATCGGCAGTGGTCAGCATACCTGTATTCAAATCCTGCACATAGGCAATGGTATTGTCGAGGAAGCCACCTCCTGCAAAATGATAATCCACCATGCCTGTATTTGTGTGCAGGATAATCCTCACCTGCTGGTTCGACAATACTATGCTGTCGTTGTATTCATGTAATGCCTGAGCCTGCGAGGTGATCCCCCACAGGCTTAGCAATGTGACGAGTATGGAATGACGGGTCATCAGTAGCCAGGATTTTGATCTGTCAGCGACAAGGCCGAATTGGTCTGCAGCTCGTTCAGGGGTATGGGATACAGGTTGTTTTTGTCCGTAATATTTTGCGCGGGATGCGGGTCACCACTGCCATTGATGGTGACATAGTAGGCACGTGGATTATTATGCGTCATCACCCTGGATACCAGCGTCCCCGTCCTCTTCAGGTCAAACCATCTCCAGCCTTCTCCGCCCAGCTCGCGCATACGTTCATCCAGCAGTTCCGTACGCAGCTCGGCCTGGGTAGGCGTTCTGCCCCATGCATCCTCTATGTTCTGCAGCCCGGCCCTGTTGCGCACTTTATTCAGCGGGGCCAGGGCATCGCCTGTCTGTCCCAGCTCATTCAATACTTCCGCATACATGAGATATACATCGGCCGCCCGAAGATAATAAAGGTTCTTGCCTGAATTGTAAATATCGATGTCGGAGCTGCTGATATCATATTTTTTGATGGTAGGCAGACCCGGGTCGACCCACCAGTCCATGGTGTTGCCGTTGCCGTCATAACGATGCGGCCAGATGGACGTCCGATATCTTTTATCATTGTTCTTATCGAAGACTGTGTCGGAATAATAGGCGGTGGCCATCACTACCGTGCCTCCATTGCCGGGTGTGTGGCTGTTGTAGGCTTCGCCGGGTATCCCGGGTCCGGCATAGGACCCAAAAAGGTTTTGAAGTCCCTGTGTATTGTTGGCGTCGGTGGAGTACTGGATCTCGAACAGCGATTCTGCATTGTTCTCATGCTGCCCGTCAAAAAGCTGGCTGTAGTCAGTCAGCAGAGTAAGGCCATTGGTGTTTATCAGGTCTTCAAAAGTGGCCTTGGCATCCGTGTAATCCTTTTGGGTGAGATATACCTTGCCCAACAGCGCCTTGGCAGCTTCTACGCTGGCCCTTCCGACGCCGGGGTTCTTGCTTTTTGTCCAAAGATTGGCGATGGCGAATTTCAGGTCTTCGATGATCTGTGCATACACCTGGTCCGCCGGTGTACGCTTGACGCCCGCGGAGAAAGGGGTGGCTTCCGTGCGAAGCGGGATATCGCCGTAAAGCTGTACCAGGTAGAAATAGAACAGCGCCCGCATAAATTTCGATTCTCCCAACAACCGGCTGCTTACCGTTGGATCGGCAATCGAGGCATTGGGTATCCCCTGGATGGCGGCATTGGCATTGGCGATACCAATATAGCAATCCTGCCAGAAGCCCGTAAGCTGATAGTTCTGGCTGCTGAATTTTATGTCATAGACATCCAGCCCCGTGACGTTGGCCCAGTAATCCCCATAGCCCTGCGACTGATAGGTACAGCGGGCTTCATCCGTGCCGACGATGCCGATAAGGGCGTAGTCGGATTTTTTCAGTGTCTGTAATTGTGTATAGATGCCGGTGACGGCAGCCGTGGCGCCGGCCTGGTCCTTGAATACCTGCGGCTGTGCGACAAAAACCTCCGGCGTATAGTTCAGCGACTTCTTACATCCGGCCAGGGCCATCACGACCGCCAGGCCTATGCCGATATATTGATGGAATAACTTCATAAAATTTTTTTAAATGGTTACAGTCCTAATTTTACTCCTACGAGGAAAGTCCTGTATCGGGGATAGTTCTCCAGCTGCGTGGGATTACCGTTGTCCGGGTCCAGCCCTTTATATTTTGTAAAAAGGAATGGTTCCAGCGCCTGGACATATACGTTCATGTTCCTCAGCTTCAACTTCTGTGTCACGACACTGGGAATATCATATGCCAGGGTAATGCTCTTTATCCGGATGTAATCTCCTTTCTGGATCGAATAGCTGGATCCCTGATCCGGGCCGCCGGGCAATGGTTTGAGAGAAGTGGCAAATGCATTCGGACGTGGGATGTTCGTATGTGTATTCGTGGGCGTCCAGTAATTACCGCCTTCCCTGGTAACGTTGCCGATATTGCCAAACCAGGAGTTGTAGTAGGTCAGGTTGGTATAGGGCAGGTTGTTCAGCTGCTGACCATATTCATAAGAAGCCAGGACCGTAAGCGTTACGCTTTTGTAACGGAACCAGTTCCAGAGCCCTCCCCATCCGCCGGGGATATTGTATCCGACGATGGTCTGGTCCTGGGGCGTGATCTTGCCGTCATGGTTGAGGTCCTTGATCCGGATATCGCCCGGCTTGCCGTTGGGGTTGAGCGTAAAGTCATCCCCCTGCTGATACAGGCCGTCGAACACATAGTTCACCAGCACTCCGCTGGGCGGCTGACCAACCCGTAAGGACAGGCTGACGGAGTCGCGTCCCGGCAGCAGATGGGTAATCCTGCTCTTGTACCTGGACCAATTGAAGGTCATCTGCCATTCGAAGTTCCTCGTCTTCACCGGCGTGGCCTGGAAGTTGATATCCACGCCTTTCGTATTCATCGATGCTACATTGATCTGCTCGTTGTAGAATCCGGAGGAAGGGGCCAGGTTAAAAGGCAGCAACAGGCTGGTGATATTCTTATTGTACACATCCACGCTCACCGATACGCGATTGTTCAGGGCCGCGATATCCATACCTATATTCGACTGATGCTGCCGTTCCCATTCCAGGGTAGGGTTGCCCGCCGTACCACCCACCTGGTATCCGCTGGTGGCATTGCTGCCGTTGAAAGGATACTGGGCGTTGTTGTATCGCGTATAGATAGCATCATACGGTAGGTTCTGATTGCCTATCAGACCATAGCTGGCCCTGATCTTCCAGTCGGACAAAAAGGACTTGAGCTTGAAACCCATAAAAGGCTCGTCGATCAGACGCCAGGCAACACTGGCGGAGGGGAAGAAGCCGTATCTATTGTCCTGGCCAAATCTGGATGAGCCGTCCCTTCTGCCGGTGAGGTTCAGGATATACCGTTTTTTGAACTTATAGATGGCGCGGGCCAGGTAGGACTGTACGATCCAGCCGTCATAGTTGGTATTGTCCTGGGTCTTGATGCCGGCGCTGCCCATATTCTTAAAGGTCAGCAGGTCGGTGGGGAACTGTTGTCCCTTCATATCCATGGCGGTGTTCTCTCTTCTTTCATAAGTCGCGCCTGCCACGACGTTCAGGTCATGATCACCTTTTCTCCAGGTATAGGTGACGGTGTTCTCCCACAGCACGTCGGTGGATTTGGTATTATATACTTCGGCCGAGCCATTGGTGGAAAAGCCTTCACCCGTATTCCTGGGATAGTAGACGTCGCTCTCGGCATTCATCAGGTCGGCGCCGATGCTGCTTCGCAATACCAGGTTGCGTATAGGAGTTACCTCGATATAGAAATTGGCCATCGTCCTGTTGACCGTATAGTTATTGACGGAATACAGGGCCGAGGTCATGGGATTGCGAATGGTCAGGGTGCCGGTGCTGTTGTCGGTGATCACGAGCGGCGCACCCGTGGAATCGAAGATGGGCATCAGAGGACTTTGCGTCAACGCCTGCTGATACACGCTGGAGCTGACGCCCTTGGTAACGTTGTGGTCCACATTGACGGAGCCGCCCAGCTTGAAGATGCTGTTGATGTCGGATTCGATGCTGAAGTGCCCTGCGTAGCGGGTATACCCCGTATTGATCATAATGCCTTTCTGATCCTGGTAGTTACCGCTGAAGTAGACTTTGTTCTTCCCTACCCCATTGGATATGCCGATGGAGTAGTTCTGCATAGGCGCTGCCGAACGGGTGACGGCCTTGAGCCAGTCATAGGTCTTGAAACCATTGGCAATACTATTCAGCTCATATGAGTTAAAGAATTTTGCATCGGGGCTGTCCGGTGCAAATGTCACAGGGTCTGCATCGTTGAAGGCAAACTTCTTCAAATTATAATAGCCCTTTGCATCCAGCATGTGATAGGGGTTATTGGGCGTCTGCACGCCATAGTACATGCTGAAGTCAATGGTGGCCAGGCCCGCCTTGCCATGCTTGGTCGTCACCAGGATAACGCCGGCTGCAGCACGCGAACCATAGATACCAGCCGCGGCGGCATCCTTTAAAATGTCTATGGACTCGATGTCGGCAGGGTTGAGGTCCCGGATATCTCCCGTGATCGCCACGCCATCCACTACATACAGCGGCCCTTCACTCTGGGTAATGGAGTTCAGACCCCGCACATTGACGGAGTTACCGGAACCAGGGGCGTATCCATTGCTGTGGACTTCCACGCCGGGAGTCCGGGAAGCAATAGCGCTTGCCAGGTTGGTAGCAGGCAGCTCATTGATATCCTTCGACGACAGGCTGGAGATGGAGCTGGTGAGGTCAGGCTTCTTTTCCTTTCCATAGCCGATAAAAACAAAATCCTCCAGCTTGCCATATACCGCGTCCATCGATATCGTGACAGAGGTACTGTCGTCATTGACAGAGACCTGTATGCTCTTATAGCCAGTGTAGGTTACTTCCAGGCTGGTTCCGGGGCCGGCATTGAAGCTGAAGCGGCCGTGGCTGTCCGTGATCTTAGTCGCGTCGGGGATGCCCTTTGCCTTGATATGAATGGTCGCCAGGGGAAGAGGACTGTGCGTCTTTGCGTCCTGGACAACGCCCTGCACCTGCCGCTGCTGGGCCCTCGCCTGGAGGAGACAGCCCAGGCAAAAGAGCATAAAAAAATTTCTCGGATGGACAATGCTACGGAAAATCCGTCCACGTCCACTAATTCGGGGGATTTGCATTAGTGGCATTACAATCGTTTTAGATAGTAAGTTGTGTCTTGTGTTTGAAGATGTCTACCCTTCGGACGAGCCCCTTTCAGGGTCTCCTGAGGACTTTGGTTTTGGTTTATCAAAAGTCGAATTATCCGGAACGAAAAAGAATAGTATTTTTTATGAAAATGATGGATTTTTTTCTTCTTTTTGTATTTTGCATAAAACCCATATGAATTGGAAAGATCAAGAATGCTGCGCAAACGTGAAGGATTCGAAGGTCAGAAGCTGATCGTCCTGCCAAAGAAGATCATGACGGAGTTCCTGACCAAAGACCCGGTGACAAGGCAGATCTATATCACTGACATCGGCCATTACCCAAAGGCTAAATTCCACTATGTCGAGCGACCGGGCGGGATCAGTCAGCATATCATTATCTATTGTATGGAAGGCAGAGGCTGGATCGAGATAGATAAGAAAAAAATGGAGATAAGCCCTTCCCAGTTCATCACCATTCCCGCAGGCGTCGCGCATAAATATGCGGCCAACGAAAAGGACCCATGGACTATTTACTGGATACACTTCAAAGGCGAGATAGCAGCCTATATTGTCGAGCTGATCTTACAGAACTCGAGGAATTATAAACCCGACCTTACCTATAATGAGAATAGGATCAAATTATTCGAGGACATCTACTCCAATCTGGAAAAAGGATATGGCCAGGACAATCTCCGCTATGTCAACATGATCTTCTATCATTTCCTTTCGTCCCTTCTTTATGAGGAGAAATTCAACTATGTAGACAATAAGAAAGAAGAGGATGTCATTGCCCTGACGATAGCATTTATGCAGAAAAAGATCCATTCCATCGTCAGCCTGCAGGATTTCGCGGACTTCGCCAAGCTGTCCGTATCGCATTTCTCCGCCATCTTCCGGGAAAAGACAGGCTACTCTCCTATCGAGTATTTCAACCACCTCAAGATACAAAAGGCCTGTCAGTACTTGCTGCTGGGTAATATGACGGTAAAGGAAATAGCGGCCCAGCTGGGCATCGACGACCAGTATTATTTCTCCCGGATGTTCTCCAAGCTGATGGGGCATTCACCCATCGAATACCGGAAGAGGAACAAGACGGCGGGATGATCACTCCGTGCGCAGGTTGATCACGGGGTTGGCTACCGCCACCCGAATGGCCTGCAGCACGATCACGGACAGGGCGATAACAACAACGAATGAGCCGGCCACGGCAAATACCCACCAGTGAATAGCCGTCCGGTATTCAAAATCCTGCACCCATTTATTCATCAGCCACCAGGCCAGCGGAGAAGCAATGACGATGGCCAGCAGGATCAGCTTTACAAATCCCGTAGACAAGAGCTGTACTATTTGGCTGACATTAGCACCCAACACCTTGCGGATGCTTATCTCTTTTGATCGCTGACGCACGGATATGGCCAGCAGGCTGAAAAGACCGATGACGGCTATCAGGATCGCCAACACCGCAAAGGAATTGAACATACCGGCCAGCTTTTGCTGCGAACTATACAGCTGCTGGATCTTCTCGTCTACGAACGAGAACTGTAAGCCCTTGGCCGGGAAAAACTGCTTCCATGTCTTTTCAATATAAGCAAGGGTCTGGGCGGTGTTCCGTCCGTCCATCCGGATATAGGCATATCCACACTTTTGAGCAGGCAGCGTCCTTAACACCACCATGGATTGCTTTTTCAACAGCGAGACGCCGTTGAAGTCCTTCACTATCCCGATGATGGTGCCCTGAAGACCGCCCATCGCCACTGTCTGGCCAATGACAGGCTCCTTCAATTTCAGGTTGTCCACCGTCTGCTGTGTAACGATGACGGATCGCGAAGCCTCCAGGCGCCGGAAATCGTCGCCGCCTATACTGACGCCGCTGTGCCATGCCAGCGAGTCGACGTTCGCTGCATCTGCCGGGTAAGCGGCTGAAAAATCCCTTCCCCTGGCGATCTTGGCCTGGAGGGTGTTGATAAGATCGAAGTCTCCGTCTACAAAGG
>DASZWE010000224.1:0-5231 GCA_035546735.1 Puia sp. | reverse complement strand
CTTCAGGGGGATGTGGGCAGCGGAAAGACCATTGTGGCGTTGCTGGCGATGCTCCTGGCCATCGACAATGGTTACCAGGCCTGTCTGATGGCGCCTACCGAGATACTGGCCCGGCAGCATTATGAGGGTATCTCCGCCCTGTTGAAAGAGATGCCCGTGAACGTCCGGCTGCTCACCGGGTCTTCCAGGTCGAAGTCCAGGAAGGAGGCCCTGGAGATGGCCAGGGAGGGGGGCCTGCATATTCTCATAGGCACCCATGCCGTCCTGGAGGAGGCCGTCCAGTTCCATAACTTAGGGCTGGCCATCGTGGACGAGCAGCACCGGTTTGGCGTGGAGCAGCGGGCCCGTCTCTGGAAGAAGGCGGCAATACCGCCCCATGTCCTGGTAATGACTGCGACCCCCATTCCCCGGACCCTGGCGATGACGGCCTATGGAGATCTCGACTACAGCATCATGGACGAATTACCCCCTGGAAGGCAACCAATTGTCACGGTACATCGTCTTGATGACAGGAGACCGCAGGTGATGGATTTTATGCGGCATGAGATCGCAAAAGGGAGGCAGGTATATGTAATATTCCCCCTTATAGAAGAGTCCGAAAAAGTGGATTATGAGAATCTGCTGAGGGGATATGAGAATATCAAGGCCTGGTTCCCGGAGCCAAAGTATTGGATCAGCAGGGTGGATGGGCGGCAGAAACAGGAGGAGCGGGAGACGAATATGCAACGTTTTTTAAAAAATGATACTCAGATCATGGTCGCCACCACCGTCATCGAAGTAGGGGTCAATGTACCCAATGCCACGGTGATGGTGATAGAGAGCGCCGAAAAGTTCGGGTTGTCCCAGCTGCATCAATTGAGGGGCAGGGTAGGGAGGGGTCAGGAAAAAAGCTTTTGCATATTATTAACCAGCCCGCGTTTAAACAAAGAAGCCAGAGAACGGTTAAACACCCTATGTTCCACCAATAATGGCTTTAAAATTGCGGAAAAGGACCTGGAGCTAAGGGGGCCCGGCGATATCAGCGGCACCCGTCAGAGCGGCATGCTGAATTTCAAGCTTGCTAACATCGTGCAGGACAGGGAGATACTGGAACTGGCACGGGAGATGGCTGAAAAGATGCTGGATAAGGACCCTGATCTGGAGGCAGCTGAAAATACAGGGCTGAAGGTCTTTCTGCAGGCGCAGCACGGCAAAACGCAGTGGAGTAAGATATCATAGCAGGCGTTTCATTGTATAATCTGAAACTCAATAAATTGGGAAGATCCAGCCTTTTTTTTTGCTGTTTTATTTTATCTGTCCTTTATTGCTCGGCGCAGTCCGGGTATTCAAATCTTGAATTTGTCGAGAACAAGGGGCAGTGGGATACGGCTATCCGGTTCCGGGCTCCGATGACGGCCGGGACCTTCTTCCTGCGCAATGACGGGTTCTCTGTCCTCCTGAACGATACTACTGATCTGAAAAGGCTTGGCAGGCTGGTGCATGGCGAATCCATCCATACCGGTGGGTCGTCTGGTGGAAATACGAAAGTGGCGGCCTCTACCAATCAGAAAGGCATACCGGGTGGTGGCACCGGCAGCGGCTCCGGTGGTGGCAATTCTCCTTCCGATTACATACTGCATTCTCATCTGTATCATGTGAGCTTTGTAAATGCCAATCCCCGTCCGCAGGTGGTGCCGGAAAAAATGCAGCCTAACTATAACAATTACCTCCTTGGGAAGGACCCTTCAAAATGGGCTTCGAATGTGAAGATATACCTGGGCGTCACCTTCCGGGATATTTACCCGGGCATCGACATACACTATTATGCCAACGAGGGCGTGTTGAAATACGACCTTATCGTGCATCCGGGGGCCGATCCATCCCGGATCGTCCTGCAATATGTGGGACAGGAGCAGCTGAGCATCCAAAGGAACCAGCTGCTGGTAAAGACGTCCGTCTCCACCGTGAAGGAGCTGGAGCCAAGGTCTTACCAGGTGAATGACAAGGGCAGGACGATGCTGCCCTGCAGCTATGTGCTGAAGGACAACAAGGTGAGCTTTCGTATCAAGGGCAGGTCGCCTGATGCGCTGCTGGTCATCGACCCCTCGGAGATCTTCTGCACCTTCACCGGCAGCCGGAGTGACAACTGGGGATATACATCTACGTATGACAACGCGGGAAATTTTTATGCGGGCGGTATCGTGCTTGACGACAATGGAGCATCCCCTGATGCATTCGGAACCACCAGCGGCGCCTTCCAGCGTCATTGGCAGGGAGGCGACGGGACGGAAGGGACTACGGAAAACCCGCTGAATACCGACATTGGTATCATGAAATTCAATAGCACCGGCAAGGCGGTGATATATGCCACCTACCTGGGCGGTTCCGGCGATGAGCAGCCGCATAGCATGATCTGTGATGCACAAGGGAACCTCTTCGTAACAGGCAGGACCTCTTCCGGAAACTTTCCCACCCTCCCTTCGTCCAATTCGCAGTATGCGGGCACGGGCTTCGACCTCTTCGTCACAAAGCTGAATGCCGCGGGTTCGGCCGCCATAGGGTCGGTGAAGATCGGCGGCTCCGCCGATGATGGGGTGAACTTTGCACCCAAGTACAGGAATCCTCCCGGAGGGGAAGGGACGCAACAGCTTAGGCTGAATTATGGCGACGATGGCAGATCCGAGGTCATGCTGGATGCCAACAACAACGTTTTTGTCGCCAGCTGTACGCAATCCAACAACTTCCCCGTAAAAGGCGCTTTTCAATCCACCAGCGGGGGCGGCCAGGACGGGGTCATCCTGAAGTTCGATCCGAATATCAGCACCCTGATGGCCAGCAGCTATATCGGAGGCAGCGGTTCGGACGCGTTGTTCTCGGTAGCGATCAGTCCTACCACCGGCATACTGTATGCAACGGGCGGAACGCTGAGCACCGATGTGCCTGGCGCCGGAGGCCCCGCCGTGTCATCTATCGGTCCCACGAACCATGGAGGCGTGGACGGCCTCATCGCCATGATCCAGGACAATGGCGGCAGTCTTTCCCGGCTGATGGTAAGATATTTCGGCACGAACACGACGGATATGATCTATGGCGTGCAGGTGGATGCCAAGGGACTCCCGTATGTCATGGGAACGACCTATGGAGTGATACCTATCGTCAACTCGCCTTTCAATACAGGGGCGGGCAGCGCTCAGGCATCCGGGAAACAGTTTATCACCAAACTCCAGGCCGACCTTTCCGGCATCATATACTCCGCCAATTTCGGTCCGGCGGGTGTATCATTCCCCAATATCTCGCCTACCGCCTTCCTCGTGGACAGGTGTGAGAACGTATATGTTTCCGGATGGGGCGGTGGTGTAGACGCCAACCCCCTTGAAGGATATAACAATGCCACTACGACAGGGCTCACTGTCACCGGAAATCCCATTCAGTCGCTGACGGACGGACAGGACTTTTACTTTTTTGTATTGCAGAAGAATGCCGCCAGCCAGCTGTATGGCAGCTTCTTCGGACAGCCCGGCGGTAAATTTGGCGATCATGTGGATGGAGGCACCAGCAGATTTGACAAGCAGGGGGTCATCTATCAATCTATTTGCGCCAACTGTGGCGGACCGGTCAATATCTTCCCTGTCACCACCGGCGTGGTCTACCCGCGCAACGGCACCGGAGGAGATGGATGTAACGAGGCCGCTGTAAAGATCGCCTTTAACTTCGCGGGGGTCACGGCAGGACTGAAGGTAAGCCTGGTGGGGAGAGGGGACAGTCTGGGCTGTGCGCCGCTGGATGTGACATTCACCGATACCGTGCGTCGCGCCAAGAACTATATCTGGCGTTTTGGCGACGGGACGCCAGACCTCGCCACTACCAGCTACACCGAGTTGCATACCTACACCAATGTAGGGATCTACAAGGTGATGCTGATCGCCATCGACAGCAACTCCTGCAATGTAGCCGACACGGTCTATCGGACTATTACGGTAAAGGACAACCGCGCCAATGTGGATTTCAACTATGCGCTGTCAGGACCCTGCGGCTCCTTCAACTATATCTTTACCAATCTGTCCCAGCCACAGGGTACCGCGCAGCCATTCTCAGACACCGCCTTTACCTGGATCTTCGACGGCACGGTGATACCCCGCCAGTCCGTCACCAACCAGGAGCAGCATCAATTCCCCTCCGCGGGGACATACAATGTGAGCCTGATCCTCGTGGATACCAACTATTGCAATGCGCCGGATACGTTGACCCGGCAGCTGTATATTGCCACGAACGTAGTAGCGATCATATCCGTACCCGACACGGGATGCGCTCCCGATAGTATCTACTTCGGCAACAACTCGCTGGGTGGCCAGACCTATCTCTGGGATTTCGGGGATGGAGGCGGGTCCACTGACAGGTCGCCGGTACATTATTATGCCAATCCGGGTAATTATACCGTCAAGCTGCACGTGACAGACCCTGCCACCTGTAATGTCAATGCGGATACTTCCGTGACGATCACCCTGCTGCCCAAGCCTTCGGCCGACTTTACCACCACGCCCGATCCGCCCACACCCAATACGCCCACCTCTTTCTATCCGACCAATTCATCGGATGTCCGCAGATGGGAATGGATCTTCGGGGATGGAAGCTCGGAAGTGAAGTTCACGGGTGATTCGGCCAAACATCAATACGTAAAGACCGACACCTTCCAGGCCTGCCTGGTCGTATTCAATTCCGCCGGTTGCAGCGACACGGTCTGTCATCCCGTAGCCACCCTGATCAATCCCCTGCTGGATGTGCCGAATGCATTTACGCCCGGACGATTTGGGCAGAACAGCATCATAAAGGTGATGGGATTTGGTATTATCCGAATGAACTTCAGGATATTCAACCGGTGGGGACAAATGGTATTCCAAAGCATCAATCCCGACCAGGGATGGGATGGCACTTATAGAGGGACCTTACAACCCATGGATGTATATGCTTATACATTGGAGGCTGAGTTCTCCGATGGTACGCATGTGACGAGGAAGGGGGATATTACGCTGGTCCGCTAAGGGGAAATTTCGTACATTGTAAAAAGGGTTAACTTGAAGAAAAACGCTTCCATACTGATATTGGCAATGATTGCTGCCGTCACCTCCTGTCTTGCGCAGGACGGGGCTTCCAATATAGAATTCGTGGAGAATAAAGGGCAATGGGACAGCCGCGTGAATTTCAGAGGCGAGATGAATACCGGGGCGTTCTTTCTTCAGAAGACAGGGTTTACC
>DASZWE010000223.1:0-4732 GCA_035546735.1 Puia sp. | reverse complement strand
CAGGAAGGGATCCGTTTCAGGGGCTCGTCCAACCCTGATCTGCAGAAGTAGCTGCCGAAGGCGGCCGGAGGTACGGAGCCGCTGCCGGAAGGTCTTTTCCTGTTGATGTTGCTGGGCGAGCTGCCTTCGGAACAGGATGCGCATGATCTCACGGCCAACTGGCAACGCCGGAGCCATGTTCCCAATCACGTCTTTGCCGCTATCGAGGCGCTGCCGAAGGATTCGCACCCCATGACCCAGTTCGTGATAGCTATAATGGCCCTTCAGACGGAGAGCAAGTTTGCGGAGAAGTATGCAAAGGGCATGAATAAGAAAGATTACTGGGAGGCGATATTCGATGACAGCATGGACCTGATAGCGCGTCTGCCGCGTGTAGCTGCGTATATCTATCGTAGAAAGTATAAGGATGAAGATCATATTCATCCCGACGGTCTTTTGGACTGGGCGGGAAATTTTGCCCATATGCTGGGATATGAGGATGAGACCTTCCGGGAGCTGATGCGTCTGTATATGACGATACATGCGGATCATGAGGGAGGGAATGTGAGCGCGCATACGGTGCACCTCGTGGGATCGGCTCTCAGTGATCCTTACCTGAGCTTTGCCGCCGGTATGAATGGCCTGGCGGGTCCTTTGCACGGACTGGCCAACCAGGAGGTGATCAAGTGGATATTGGAAATGCGCAGTGAATTGGGTGTGGAGCTTCCTTCCGCGGAACAGATAGAGGCCTATGTGAAGAAGACGCTCAGCGAAGGCAAGGTGGTGCCCGGTTATGGTCATGCCGTCCTCCGCAAGACGGACCCGCGTTTTACGGCGCAAATGGAATTTGGTAAAAAACACATGCCGAACGACCCCCTGGTTCAGACGGTGTGGAATATCTACGATACAGTACCTCCCATCCTGCAATCCCTCGGCAAGATCAAAAATCCCTGGCCGAATGTGGATGCGCACAGCGGAGCGCTCCTGGTGCATTATGGAATGGTGGAGTATGAGTTCTATACGGTGCTCTTTGGGGTTAGCCGTGCACTGGGCGTACTGGCCAGCCTGTGCTGGGACAGGGCGCTGGGATTCCCTCTCGAGCGGCCGAAGTCAGTCACTACCGAGCTGGTGAAGGAATGGCTCAAGGGAGAAGGAGAGATCTGGGGGGATTAAAGGAAGCTTTTCTTCAGTATAAACCCGGGGCATCTATGAAATGCCGCTTTTTTTTGATATTCGTTCTTTCGTGTAAGATGTGCATCTCGCAGGATCTGGTAGCCAATGGCACCTTTGAGGATGCGGATGTGAATGCTGTCCGGGGTACGAATGACTCTCCCGCCGCCTGGTATTTTATCAAAAAAGGGCAATCCAGGGGTTATATGGAGGTTACCAATAACACATTTCCCACCAGCGGAAACAAAATGATGTGCTTTATTATTGGGAGCAGGCAAAGCAAGGAGAGGACATATTGGCAAACCATGCTTCTCCATGCTCTTGAAAAAGGTAAAAAATACAGGGTTGTTTTGAACATCCATGGATGGGACGACCCTCCGTCATTGCATGACATTGGGGTCTATCTTACGGATGAAATGATATTTGCTGTACATGACACACTATTGCAGCCATCGGACTATGTAAGTTTTCTTGATGCAAGGGTCAAAGAGCTAAAAAAGGGATGGTTCAGATTGGAAAAGGAATTCGTCGCACGAGGAGATGAGCGGTTCCTTATACTCGGCAATTTCTCACCTAAGGATTACCAGGAAGTTGCAAAGCACCGATATACGAGGAGTTTTTATGTATGCGATTTTGTGGATGATATACAGGTCAGTCCGGTGGAAAAAATAACGTGCGACCGCTGTTTGGCCACCAGGGATTCTCTTTATGCGGTGTCCAGGGACGTTGCGGTGAAGACAGCGGCGCCCAAACCTGCCCCTCAGGTTATCGCGTCTGCCAGGCCCATTGAAAAAAAGGTCGACACGTTGGTATTCGGAGACATTCTTTTTGCATTTGGAAGCTACCAGCTGCTCGATCCCAACAGTCTGAATGGATACGGTTCGATGCTGGAACATAAGGAGATCCGGAAGCTGACTGTCATCGGCTACACGGATGATATAGGGTCGGAGTCTTTCAATCTGGAGCTGGCAAAGAAAAGAGCGATGGAGATTGCCAGGCAGATAGCGTCAAAATTCAATATATCCGAGTCGATCATCGAGGTCGAAGGCCGGGGTATATCCACCAAGTACCAGGACAAAAGCAAAAATAGAAGGGTCGAGGTATATGTAAATTACAAATAGACCCACCCTGCCCGGGGGGATTATTTCAACGCCTGCAAAATATCCTGTAGTATATCCTCCCGATGCTCCAATCCCACCGAAATGCGTATGAGCCCCGGCGTGATACCGACAGCCGCCCTCTCTTCAGGAGTGAGCTTGGCATGGGTGGTGCTGGCCGGATGAGAAGCGATGCTCCGGGTATCGCCCAGATTAGCCGTCTTTGAAAGCATCTTCAGGTTGTCCAGGAATTTCCTGCCCGCCTCCAGTCCTCCTTTCAGGTCGAACGTGATGATGCCGCCGCCATTTTGCATTTGCTTTTTGGCGATGTCATGCTGCGGATGGCTGGGAAGAAAGGGGTATTTCAGGCGGACGATGGCGGGGTGCCCTTCCAGCTTTTGCGCGATATGAAGTGCGTTGGAGGAATGTCTTTCCATCCGTACATCCAGCGTCTCCAGGCTGCGGCTCAGGACCCAGGCGTTGAAGGGCGAAAGTGAGGGACCGGTGCTGCGGCAGAACAGATAGATCTCATGTATCAGCGCTTTTTTTCCTACTATCACTCCACCCAGTACGCGTCCCTGTCCATCGAGCCATTTGGTGGCGGAGTGGACGACGAGGTCGGCGCCATATTGAATGGGCGACTGGCCGATGGGCGTGGCAAAACAGTTGTCCACGTTGAGGATCAGCTTGTGCTTGCGCGCCAGCTGGCCGGCCAGTTCGAGGTCGATGATCTCCAGACCCGGGTTGGTGGGGGTCTCGAGGTAGATCATCTTTGTATTAGGACGTATACCTGCTTCCCAGGCCCCGGGGTCGCCCGCGGGCACGTAGGTATATTCGATGCCGAACTTCGGGAGATATTTGGTGATGATGGTATGCGTGCTGCCGAAGATGGAGCTGCAGGACAGCAGGTGATCTCCTTTTTTAAGGAAGCTGAGAAAGGAGCCTACGATGGCGCTCATCCCCGAGGCGGTGGCAAATCCATCCTCAGCGCCTTCCAGGGCGCACATGCGGTCTACAAATTCCTGTACGGAGGGATTGCTGAATCTGCTGTATATGTTGGCGTCCGTCTCGTCCGCAAAGGCGGCGCGCATTTCCTCGGCGTCATCGAAGCAGAAGCTGCTGGTGAGGAATAAGGGGGAGGAATGTTCTTTTTCGTCTGTACGGTTGGTGCGGATACGAATGGCTTGCGTGATACGATGTTGGGACATGAGATGCGGTATAAAAAGATGAATGAATTAAGGATTGACCAGAACGAACCACAGGTTCGTTGGCCGAAGGCCCATCATTAGATCTGTCAGGCCGACGGGGTAAATTTATCAGGAACCCGTTGGCTGGACTTTTACCTCCCAGGTGATCTTTCCCCCGGCCCCCTTCAGGGTAGCCGCTACGGAGCAATATTTGTCAACGGACAGGGCGCAGGCCTTGTATGCCTTGTCGGGGTCGATATCTCCTTTCAGCTCGAAAATAATATGAACATTGGCCCAGAGGGAGGGTTCTTTCCCTGCCTCGCGCTCGCCGTCTATCAGCATGCGAAAGCCATCCACCGTCTGGCGCTGTTTCTTTAAAATGGATATGATATCGATGCCGCTGCATCCACCTAAACCCATGAGCAGCATTTGCATAGGGCGGATCCCATAGTTATCCCCTCCTGTCTCCGGGCTGGTGTCCATATGGGCTATATGACCGTTTGTGTCCTTTGCTTCAAAGCCATAATCGCCATGAACCCTGGATACCTCAATATGCGTCATAACAAATAAAATTTCCGCAAAGGTAGGCCAGCGAGTTGGTGCTCCATAAAGATTTTTCGATGGTAATGTGTCCGGGCCTTTATTTTTGCACCTCTAAAACCGTCCCCAAGGGCGGTCGACAACATTTGACCTGCATGAACCATCTTAATTACGAACAGCCCTTTGAACTGGAGAGTGGAGAATCTCTGCCTGGAATTACTATTGCATATAATACGTATGGCGTTCTTAATGAAGACGGAAGCAATGTCGTTTGGGTATGCCATGCCCTGACCGCCAATTCCGATGCGGTCGCCTGGTGGCCGGGTGTGGTGGGTCCTTCCGGCGCCATTTCGCCGGACAAATACTTTATCGTCTGCGCCAATATACTGGGTTCCTGTTATGGCAGCACGGGACCGTTGAGCGCCAACCCCCGTACAGGCCAGCCCTATTATCATGAATTCCCCATGATCACCATAAGGGATATGGTGCATGCGCACATCCTGCTGCGTAAACATCTGGGCATCGAACGGATCCATCTTCTTATGGGAGGCAGCATGGGGGGATACCAGGCGTTGGAATGGGCCGTCATGGAGCCCGAACGCATCGAAAAGCTGTTCCTGATCGCCACTTCCCCCACGGAGAGCGCCTGGGGCATCGCCATTCACACGGCCCAGCGGCTGGCCATCGAGGCGGACTCCACATGGCTGGAGGCGTCACCCAGCGCAGGGCGGAAGGGTCTAAAGGCTGCCCGGGCCATCG
>DASZWE010000222.1:0-4283 GCA_035546735.1 Puia sp. | reverse complement strand
TGCGTACCTGCGCAGTAAGGACGATTTCTATACAGGCCTGGACCTCGTGGAAAGCATCGATAGGAAATATGTCGATGACAGGATGTTAAAGGAAGTGCTGGTACAATTCTCCCAACAGAAAGATATAAAAGATTACCTGGTGCAGCGCATCGTGAATAGCTACTTGTCGATGAAGGCCGGACAGTATTTGAAGAACATCGATGCTATCATCACCAATAAGACAGTAGCCGGTCAGATAAAAAAGACCTATGCCCTGACCCGGATGCCGTTGGATGAGATCATCACCGACATGGTAAGCAATGGGCTCATCCGGAAGAAACCCGACACGTCTATTATCCGCAAGGCGAAAGAAGATGCCTCCAATGATCCCCTGGCATTCATCTGCGGAGTGCTGGAAGCACAGAATGTGTACCTGAGTTTCGATGCTGAGACGGATATGTTGCCGCTGGATTATGATAGCCTCTTGCAGGTGTTTTCTCAAAAGACAGGAGGTCTCTTAAAAGATATGCTGACATGGACAGATATAAATGACAAGGGGCCCAACGGAGATTTCGGCTATACGATCAAGGTGGTGTATAACAATACGGCGTTTATCGTTCATCCCCAGACCATAGAGGACTGGTATGATATCATGGCCGTCAACAGCCTTTTAGAGAAAGTGCTCGAAAGATCCGGCTCTGTCAAAAGGTTTGTTTCCATCGAGACGGGCGATCAGACGGTACAGTATATTTTTGGCGATCCGCGGGCTGTTCAGAAGGTCATAAATAAATACAAACCATAGGCTTTGCCGATTGGGCGCTCCCTGCCTGGTCCGACGGCCCTGCCCCTCTCACGACGTTCCACCCGCCTGCCCGCCTAAGGCCGTAGGTGATATGCCTTCGGCTGTACGAAAGCCCGTATCCCCTGATACGACAAGGTCATTCCCAATCCCGAATGTTTCCTTCCGGACCAGGGCAGGCCGGCGCTGACCCTGTCACAGCAATTCCAATAGACGGTTCCCGTATTCAATTGCTTCATCACCTGCTCCGCCCGTTCGTAGCTCTTCGAGTACACCGCTGCTGTAAGCCCATACTCCGTGTCCGCCATCAGCTCCACCGCCTCTTTGTCACCCTTTACCTTCTGTATCCCAATCACAGGACCAAACGACTCCTCCACCATCAGCTTCATTCCATGATCTACGTTCACGAGCACAGCCGGCTCGATAAAATATCCTTTTCTGTTCACCTTCTGTCCGCCATATAACAGTTTTCCGCCTTTCGCCACGGCGTCCTTTACCTGGTCCAGCAGGAACTCCAGCTGGCCCGGCCTGCTCAACGGACCAATATCCGTACCCGCCTTCATGGGATCACCCACCACCATCTTTTTCAGCTGCTCCACATACGACGCTACAAAAGCATCATATATCCCTTCCTGCACATAGATCCTCTCCACCGCACAACAGCTCTGTCCATTATTATACACCACTCCCTCCAACGCCGCCCCTGCCACCTTATCGATATCTTCCACATCGTCCATCACATACAAAGGGTCCTTCCCACCAAGCTCCAGCTGACAAGGCACCAGCTTCGACGCCACCTTTTCCGCGATGTAGCGTCCGGTCCGGTAGGAGCCGGTGAAAAAATAGCCGTCCAGGGGCAGCTGCAACAGCCATTCGCCGGCCGCACCCTTCCCCACCACGACCTGAAAAACAGTTGAAGGTACTCCGCTCCGGTGTAGCAGCCGCTGTATATGCAGACCGGTGAGGGTCGAATACTCCGACGGCTTGTACAATACGCTATTGCCGCCTATGAGGGCCGGAATAAACACATTTACCCCTACTAAATACGGATAGTTCCAGGCTGAGATATTGGCGATCACGCCCAGCGGCTCGTATACGATCTTTTCCCGGGTAGTTCCTTCCGCCGTCACCCATTCCTCCTTCAGCCATTTGGCAGAGTTGTCCAGAAAAAATTTGATCCGGGCACGGGCCCCATTCAGCTCATTATGGGATTGCTGCAACGGCTTACCCGTCTCCGCAGTCAGGGTCGCCGCCAGCGTCTCCTTTTCCGATGCCAGCGCGTCATAGAATTTCGCGATGATCGTCACTCTTTCCTCCACCGGTGTGGCAGCCCAGGACAACTGACCGCCTTTAACCTGATGATATTTCTCACGCACCGTAGCCTCCGTATCCTCTTTCACTTCCTGTATGATCTCCTCCGTCGCCGGATTGATAATGGTCATCGTGCTGTTGTTTTTTTAATTTCTTCGATAAATCTGTTGCGGATATTCATGTAGAGCGCGCTATCGGGAAACTTGTTCGTGAACATCCGCTCCGGATGCCACTGCACCGCCAGCAGGAATGGCTTGCCACCCGGATCAGCCCATTCGACCCCTTCGATCGTTCCATCTTCGGCCCGGCAGTTCACACGCAATCCTTCCCCCAGTTGACCGATCGCCTGGTGATGTGCGCTGTTGACCTCCCCTCTCTCCCCTGAAATACCAAACAGCATACTTCCCTTCTCGATCATCACCCTATGCCGCTTATCCGCCTTAAAGTACTTATGCGTTTTATTCCCCTGCATACCCAGGTCCTGCGCCAACGTGCCTCCACGAACGATATTGATCAATTGCATCCCCCGGCAAACCCCCAGTACAGGTTTGCCCTGCTCCCACGCACGCTCCAGTGCGGCTATCTCGAATTTGTCCCTGTCTTCCTTCCACTGATCAGGTTTCTCATCATACTGCATGCTCCCCCCATAAAAAGAAGGATGAATATCCACTCCTCCTGACAGGACCAGCGCATCACAGTCGGTGATATCACCTCCTTCTACCGACAACTTCACCACTTCGATATCTGCATCCTGCTGTTGGATCCACCGCACATAATTATCGTGTTTTTCGTCTGAGCCCGTATATGTCAATCCGATCTTCATACAATATCCTCCAAATTTTTCCAGCCCCCCCTACAGCGCCTCCAGGTATAATTTTTTGAAATCTTCCCGGCTCACAGGCTTGGGATTATTCGGGTGACAAAAATCCGCCAACGCCAGGTCCGACAAGGTCTCTATATGCGCCTCCGTCACGCCTACGTCCCGCAATTTCACAGGCAGCTTAAGCTCCTTGTTCAACGCAAAAAGCTTCTCCACCACCGCCTCCCCCGACTCGTCCTTCAGATCCATCACCCTTGCTATCTGCCTGAACTTATCCTCGAACCCGGGCACGTTGAAACGCATACCATAAGGGAGATTCACTGCATTGGCCAGCCCATGGTGCGTATCCAGCAATGAAGACAAAGGATGCGCCAGCGAATGCACAACGCCCAGACCCTTCTGAAAGGCGACAGCCCCCATCAGGCTGGCGATCATCATACTGCTTCTGGACTCCAGCTGCGGCTCGTGCGTAGCCTGCACGATACTGCGCACGATCAGCGAAATGCCCTGCAGCGCAATGCCCTCACACATGGGATGGAACATTTTGGCAATGTAGGCTTCCAGATTGTGCGTCAATGCATCCATACCCGTGGCCGCCGTAACAAAGGCCGGCAGGTCCATGGTCAGCAACGGGTCCGCATATACGATCTTCGCCAGCAGCTTGGGAGAGAAAAGTATCCTTTTCCGATGCGTCTCATCCTCGGATATGATCGCGCTCCGTCCCACTTCGCTGCCGGTACCGCTGGTAGTAGGAACGGTGATGAAATAAGGGACGTCCTCCGTAACATATTGATCCCCGCCGATGAGGTCGTCATAGTCGAAAAGATCCCGGTGATGATGGATACGTAGGGCAATGGCCCTGGCTACATCCATGGCTGCCCCGCCGCCGATGCCGATGATCGAGTCGCGATGAGTCTCATTAAACGCCTCACCCCCCTTTTCCACATCCGACTTCACAGGGTTCTTGTGTATGTCGGAAAAAACTTCCACCGACAACCCTCTTGCTTTCATGCTCCCCGCTATCTCCCGAAAAAATCCCAACCCCGCTACCAGCGGGTCGGTCACCAGCAAGGGCCGGCTAAGACCCTGGGCCTTCAAATGCTCCGGCAGCTCTTTGACAGCTCCTGCGCCAAATCGGATGGTTGTAGGGAAATTGTATTGCCGGATGATGTTGAAATCTGTCATAAAAGCTCGGTAAAAGTGCTATTAATCTTATTCTATCGGACCATGTAAAGATAAAGAATGGCCCTTGCTGATGGCTTACAATTTATCCAGATATTGCCTGATCCTGGCCAGCATGGCCTCAAATTCCGGTTGCCCTCTATAATATAGAGCGGCAGTGACCTTGTACCTTTTAGTATAGTCGGCCCTTAT
>DASZWE010000221.1:0-8406 GCA_035546735.1 Puia sp. | reverse complement strand
CTGCGAAAAAGGATCGATCCAAAACTTGAGCTCTGGGTGCGTTTGCATGAGACGGAACGAAACTTTGTAGAATATCCGGCGTAATCAATGAACCAACCAGGAACCGCTGGAAGCGGTTCGTCCAAAGGACAGACATTAGCGATATGCGGGAATTGGGCTATTTTTTGGGCGAGACCAATTCCCGCACTTAATATTTTCTAAAACCTATTTTGGCCATGGCATATAAGAAGATCGAGCAGTACGATGAAAAGATCACCTCAGGACTCACCGCACATTACAAGGAGGCATTGGATCTCTTAGGGGAGGACCCCATGCGGGAAGGTCTTCTAAAAACACCCGAAAGGGTGGCCAAGGCGATGCAGTTCCTTACGCAGGGGTATGAGATGGATGCCAAGGCAATTTTGGACTCCGCCAAATTCCATGAAGATGTCAGTGAGATGATCCTTGTGAAGGACATAGAAATATATAGCCTCTGTGAGCATCATATGCTGCCCTTTTTCGGAAAGGCGCATGTGGCGTATATACCCAACGGCTGGATCACGGGATTGAGTAAAATTGCCAGGGTTGTGGATGTCTACTCCCGCCGTCTGCAGGTACAGGAAAGGCTGACTACACAGATCCTGCATGCCATCAAGGATTCCTTAAATCCTTTGGGTGTGGCGGTGGTCATCGAGGCTTCCCATCTTTGCATGATGATGAGGGGAGTTTCGAAGCAAAACTCTGTTACCACTACCTCTGCCTTTTGGGGGGAGTTTGAAAAGAATGAAACGCGCAGTGAGTTTGTCAAGCTGATCTCTTCCAGGCTGCACTAAGCTTGTCCGCCGCTGTTTTTTGCAGTCAGGGTGGTTCCTGCATCCACGGACCGTTGTCCGAAGGACAGGCATTAGATCTTTCTGGAAAACGGACTACATTTTTCAAGAGGCCGTTTTCCGGGCATTAATAATTTTTTACCGAAAAATTTTCTTTTTTGAGTCGGGTCTTTGTGGCATATTTGTTTTCCTAAACCCTATATGTTATGAAGCATGCGTTTATTTTTCCAGGACAGGGATCTCAATTCCCGGGCATGGGAAAGAACCTTTATGAGAATAGCGCTTTTGCGAAGAAGTTGTTTGAGCAGGCGAATGAGATCACAGGGTTCCGTATCTCTGATATTATGTTCTCCGGCAGCGAGGATGATCTGAAGCAGACGAAGGTTACACAGCCGGCCATATTCCTTCATTCTGTCATTGCGTTCAAGGGGATCGAAAATAACAGGCCGGACATGGTGGCGGGACATTCCTTAGGTGAATTCTCCGCCCTTGTCGCTAATGGTGTATTGAGCTTCGAGGATGGATTGCAATTAGTGTCCATCCGGGCGCAGGCCATGCAGCATGCCTGTGAGAAGGAGCCCTCCACGATGGCGGCAGTGCTGGGTCTTGCAGATGAAAAGGTGGAGCAGATATGTGCGGAGGTGGAGCAGGAGACGGGAGAGGTTGTCGTGCCTGCCAATTACAACTGTCCTGGTCAACTGGTCATCAGCGGCTCTATAAAGGGTGTGGAGGTCGCCTGTGAACGGCTGAAGGCCGCGGGTGCGAAGCGTGCGCTGATCTTGCCGGTGGGCGGTGCTTTTCACAGTCCGCTGATGGCGCCGGCAAAGGAAGAGCTAAAAGAGGCCATTGACAAAACCACTTTTTATAATCCTACCTGTCCCATCTATCAGAATGTGGCTGCCAAGGCTGTAGTGGCCAAGGATGAGATCAAAAAGAATCTCATTGATCAGCTGACGGGAGCGGTACGCTGGACACAGTGTGTACAGGCCATGATCGCGGATGGCGCTTCCCAATTCACGGAGATAGGGCCGGGCAAGGTGCTACAGGGGCTGGTCCAGAAGATCAACAAGGAAATGCAGGTCAGCGGAGTGAACTAATGCTTCGGCCGGCGCAAGGGCGGAAGTCAGGGGCTAATGTCTGTCCTTCGGACGAACCGCCATCGACGGTTCAGGACTGACGGCGCAGTTGATCCATTCGGGGTCAAATTCCGCGTTGTATTTCTTATAGAAGTTGATAGCCGGCTCATTCCATTCCAGTACCTGCCACACCATGCCATGAAAATTCTTTTCTTTTACCTCCTGCAGCAGGGTATCGAATAACAATTTCCCCAGGCCTCTGCCACGCATTTTCTCTGTGACGTGGAGGTCTTCCAGGTACATCCGCTGGCCTTTCCAGGTGCTGTAACGAATGTAATAGAGGGCGAAACCCTGCACCTGGCCGTCGACGGTGGCTACAAAGGCCCACCAGACGGGGTTGGGGCCAAAGCCGCTGTGAATAAAGTGTTCCAGCGTCACGGTGACCTGTTCGGGCGCGCGTTCGTACTCGGCAAGCTCCCGGACAAGCTCCAGGAGTCTCGGGCAATCTTCTTTCACCGCGCGGCGTATGGCTATATTTTCTGTCATGATCAGTGACCCCATTTTACCAGGGTGGCGCCCCAGGTGAAGCCTCCGCCGAATGCGGCCAGCACGAGGTTGTCGCCTTTGTTCAATTTGTTTTCCCAATCCCAGAGACAAAGGGGAATGGTGCCGGCTGTGGTATTGCCATAGCGTTGTATGTTGACCATGACCTTTTCCCCGGACAGGCCCATGCGATGGGCGGTGGCGTCGATGATGCGTTTGTTGGCCTGGTGTGGTACGAGCCAGGCGATGTCATCGGCAGAAAGGTGGTTGCGCTCCATCAGCTCGGCGCTGACGTCGGCCATTCCTTTTACGGCGAATTTAAATACGGCCTGGCCTTCCTGGTAGATAAAATGCTCTTTTGCCGCAACGGTCTCGTAGGAGGGGGGCCTGAGTGAGCCGCCCGCCTTCATATGGAGATGGGTGCGCCCGCTGCCATCGCTCCTGAGGATGCTGTCGAGCACGCCATATCCTTCGTAGTTTGCTTCGAGGAGCACGCCTCCGGCGCCGTCGCCGAAGATGATGCAGGTGGTGCGGTCGCTGTAGTCGACAATGCTGCTCATTTTGTCCGCGCCGATGACCACTACTTTTTTAAAGCGTCCGCTCTCGATGAACATGGCGCCGGTGGTAAGGGCATATACAAAACCGGAACAGGCGGCGCTCATATCGAAGCCCCAGGCATTTTTAGCGCCTGCCTTGTCACAGGTGACGTTGGCGGTGGAAGGGAATAACATATCGGGGGTCACGGTGGCGACGATGAGACAATCAATCTCTTCGGGGCTGATACCTCTTTTTTTACAGAGTTCCTGCAAGACGGGTACGCAGAGGTCGGAGGTAGCTTTTCCTTCACCTTTCAATATCCTTCTTTCTTCAATACCGGTCCGGGTACGGATCCATTCATCATTGGTATCGACTATCTTTTCCAGGTCGGCGTTCGTAAGACGATCCTGTGGTACATATCCTCCGACAGCGGTGATGGCGGCGGTGACTTTATTACTCATTATATCTCCAATCGGTTTAATGAAAAATTTTCACAAAGGTGGGGAAAAATATTCATAGTTTCGGGCCTCCGGATTTTACACAAGTAACGCCAACGAAGAACCTGTTAGTATGATCGCTTTTTTACGTGGAAATTTTGTGCTTAAGACCCCTGCTCTGGTGCATGTGGATGTAAATGGCACGGGATATGAGTTGCAAATAAGCCTGCATACCTATTCCAGCATACAGAACCTGGAAAAGGGGCTTTTGCTAACATACCTGCATATCAGGGAAGATGCCCATGTGCTGTACGGCTTTTTTGACAAGGCGGAGAAGGAGCTGTTTATCCAGCTGATCAGTGTTTCAGGGGTCGGCGCGACAACTGCCAGGATGATGCTGTCATCCATGAAGCCGGAGGAGATCACCCGGGCTATTTTACAGGGGAATGCCCGGCAGCTGGAAGCCATAAAAGGCATCGGAAAAAAGTCGGCTGAGAGGATAATTTTGGAGCTGAGGGACAAGCTGGGCAAGGGCAAGGTCGAAACAAATATTTCATCGTTGATAGACAATTCTTTGGAACAGGACGCGTTAAATGCACTAATCGCGCTTGGGATAGCCCGACCTGCCGCAGAAAACGCCATCCGAAAGGCCTTGCAGGAGGGGGCAGAGGGCCTTAAGGTGGAGGACATTATTAAGAAAGCTTTAAAAACATTGTAGCCTATCGGTCCTTAGCTCTACTTAACTAATTCTTGAGGGAATTTTGACGAGATATTTGTTTCAGCTGATTGTTACGGTGATCATGACCGCCGCATTGACGGGCTTTGGCCTTGCCGTATCTGCTCAGCAACCCACTGATACCGCTCGTCAGCGGCTCGATTCCATCCGCCGGGCCGATAGCTTACGTCGCCTGACAGATACCGCCCATCCCGGCGCCGACAGCCTGAAATTTCCTCTTCATGACCGCCGGGGCGACCGGTTTACGAGTCCCAACCGGAATCCCTTCGACCTGAAAGACCCGGCAAATATTCACGACTCCATCGAGTACGATCCGGCGACCCGGCACTATTACATCGTAGAAAAAATTGGTAATCAATATTATAGGAAGCCCACCTATCTTACTTTTGACGAGCTCATGCAAATGCAGTCCCAGCAGTCGGAGGATGACTATTTCCGTAAGCGGGCGGATGCGTTGAGCGCTCTGAATAAAAAGCTGCTGCGGCCAAAGCTCTCGGTCAGCGACAATCTTTTCAACCGCATATTCGGCAACGGGAAGATCGACATCCGGCCACAGGGTAATGTGGATATCACGGCGGGCTATCAGGGGCAGAATATCCAGAATCCCACGCTGCCGGAGAGCGCCCGGAAAACGGGGACTTTTGATTTCAACATGAACGCCAATGTCAATGTGCTGGGTAATATCGGGGACAAGCTGAAATTACCGATCAGCTATAATACGCTGGCCAATTTTGACTTTGAGAATCAATTAAAGCTGGACTATACGGGTGGGCCGGACGAGATCATTAAAAAGATCGAGGCGGGTAATGTATCCTTTACCACGCCCAGTACGCTGATGACGGGGGCGCAATCTCTCTTCGGGATCAAGACAAAGCTGCAGTTCGGCAAGCTGTCGATCACGGCGGTGCTGGCGAATCAACGGAGTCAGAAGCAGACGGTGTCCTCTTCGGGAGGGGCCTCGGTGACAACCTATCAGTTCAAGGCGGATGATTATGAGGAAAACCGGCACTTTCTGTTGGCGCAGTATTTCCGGAACCACTATAATCAGGCGATGGCCAAGCTGCCTGTCGTGACGTCCCAGGTGAATATCCTCCGGATGGAGGTGTGGGTGACGAACCGCAACGGGATCGACACCGGGTCGAGGAACATCGTAGGTCTTATGGACCTTGGCGAAAGCGCTCCTTACAACACGCATGTACATCCGCTGACGGGACAACCTTATCCTTTCAACGCGGCCAACTCGGAATATGGCGCCATTGTCAGCGATCCGTCCAGCCGTAATCCTTCCCAGGCGGCAAACAAGCTGAACTCCCTGGGTCTCACGCAGGTGCAGGATTTCGAAATGGTCTATGCCCGGAAGCTGAGTCCCAATGACTATTATTTCAATCCGCAGATAGGCTTTATATCCATCAACCAGACCCTGCAGGCGAACGATGTGCTGGCGGTGGCGTATCAGTACAGCTATAACGGGCGTATCTACCAGGTGGGTGAATTCTCGTCGGACGTCCCCCCCGATACGGCGGCGGGTACGGGTGCGGGTTCGCAAAAGGTGTTGTACCTGAAGCTGTTGAAAGCTACTTCCCAGCGGACGAACCTGCCTTTGTGGGGGCTGATGATGAAGAACGTGTATTCGCTGAAGACGGCGGGGGGAAGCTATTTATCCAATATACAGCAATCTGGTTTTCAGTTCAATATATTGTACGATGAGCCGAGCAAGGGTACGAAGCGGTATATTCCGGAGGGGCCCAAGGCCAATATTCCGCTGCTGACGATACTCAACCTGGACCGCCTCAACGCCCATAATGATCCCCAGCCGGATGGGGTCTTCGACTACATGGAGGGGTACACGGTATTGTCGAACCAGGGCCGGATCATCTTCCCGTTGCTGGAGCCTTTCGGGCATGACCTGGATTCGATAGCTTTCAATGGGGCGCCGCAGGCTCTCAAGGACAAGTATATATTCAATCAGCTGTACGATACGATCAAGGCGGTGGCGCAGACCTTTGCCAACGTGGACCGGTATGTGCTTCAGGGTACGGCCAAGGGGCAGGCAAGCTCCAATCTTCAGCTGGGGGCGTATAATGTGCCGCCGGGGTCGGTGGTCGTAACGGCGGGCGGGCAGACGCTGAAGGAGAATGTGGACTATGTCGTGGACTATAATCTTGGTACGGTGCAGGTGATCAACCAGGCCATTCTCAATTCGGGGGTGCCGGTGAATGTCTCTTATGAGAACAATGCTTCCTTCGGACTCCAGCAGCGAAGCTTTATGGGCGTGCGGATGGATTACCTGGTGAAGAATACGCCTACGGAAATGCTGAATATCGGGGGTACGCTGGAAAGGCTCAATGAACGTCCTTTCTTCAGCAAGATGAGCTATGGGGAGGACCCCATTCGCAATACGATGTATGGGGCGGATGTCACCTATAAGGGGCAGGTGCCGCAGCTGACGCGGTTATTGGACAAGCTGCCTTTCTATACGACCAAGGAGATGAGTACGATCAATGCGTATGGCGAGGCCGCGATCCTCAAGCCCGGGCATCCGCCGCAGATAGGCAAGGGAAACAGCGGAGCGGTCTATATCGACGACTTCGAGGGATCTACGAGCTCCATCGATCTGCGATTCCCGCTGACGAGCTGGACGCTGGCGTCCACTCCGCAGAACAACGGGCTTTTCCCGGAAGCCAGTCTGAAGGACTCGCTGGAATATGGTTTCAACCGCGCCAAGCTGGCCTGGTACAATATCGAGCCGACACTGCAGGACAAGAGCGCAAACAACAACCCTGTCAGCGGCTATGAGGATGCGCGGCAGGACCCGCGTATCGCGCCTATCAATGTTACGGACCTCTTCCCCGAGCAGACGCCGCAGACGGGTCAGGCGCAGCTGATCACGTTCGACGTGGCGTATTATCCCAAATTAAGGGGCCCCTATAACTATGACGCCCGTCCGGGAAGCGTAGATGGCAACACGGGACAGCTGCTGAACCCTCAAAAGCGCTGGGGTGGTATCATGCGCGCCATCGACCAAACGGATTTCGAGACGAATAATATCGAGGTGCTCCAATTCTGGATACAAAGTCCTTTTGTACATGACCCCAATACGAGGGGCCAATTGTATTTTGACCTGGGCAGCGTGTCGGAGGATATTCTGCGGGATGGGAAAAAGGAATTCGAGAACGGTCTGAACACGCCCAATATCGATGCGGCCATCGACAGCTCCTCGGTCTGGGGGCGGGTGCCTGCCAACCCCATCCAGGTGACGACGGCTTTTAGCAATGATGCTTCGGACCGGCCTTACCAGGACGTGGGGTTGGATGGGATGACGGATGACCAGGAAAGCAGTAAATTTCAGAACTACCTGAATGCGCTGAAAGCGCAGTTCGGCGCCAATTCACCAGCTTATGTGAGCGCGGCGTCGGATCCTTCGAGTGACGACTTTATCAACTACCGGGATTCGAAATACGATGCGTCCAAGACTGGCATACTGGGCAGGTATAAGAATGTAAACAGTCCGCAGGGCAACTCACCCATTGCCACGACGGGACAGACTACCCTTACGGCCTATACGCTATACCCCGACCAGGAAGATCTCAACAGGGACAATACGATGAACGAGTTGGAAGAGTATTTCGAATACAAGCTGGAGGTCAATCCGGACAGTCTGCGGATGGGGGGGCGATTTGTAACGGACAGCATGACCTTCCGGCCGTCGGGCGGGGCTCAGCAGACCTGGTACCAGGTACGGATACCCATTTCGGAATATTATCAGAAAGTAGGGAATATCCCTGACTTCAAGTCCATCCAGTTCATCCGTATGTACCTTACGGGCTTTAACGACTCGGTAGTTTGCCGCTTCGCCAAGCTGGAGCTGGTAAGGAATTCGTGGAGGAGCTTCGATTATGTCATCGACACGACGGGAAATTATACGCTGCTGCCCACCAGCACGCTGACCAGTTTCAATGTGACGGCGGTGAATATCGAGCAGAACAGCTCGCGGACTCCCGTGCCGTATGTCACGCCGCCCGGCGTAGATCGTCAGCAGGAGCTGAGCAATAACAATGTAAATCTTCTTCTCAACGAGCAGGCGATGAGCTTGCAGATATGCAATCTGAAGCAGTATGATGTAAGGGGTGTCTATAAGACGACGGCGCTGGACCTGCGCCGGTATGGCACGCTGGATATGTATATCCATGCGGAAGGTACGGGGACCAATACGGCGATCAATGACAATGATCTGCAGGCTATCGTACGTTTGGGTAGCGACTTTGTCA
>DASZWE010000220.1:0-7722 GCA_035546735.1 Puia sp. | reverse complement strand
CCTCCTCTGCAGCGTGGGCATGGCTGTTCTTCTGCGGGAAGGAGGTGGACCATTCCATCATTGAGCAGTATCCATTGCCAATACTCTGATCAGGGATCGTCCGCCCAGCAGAATTTTTGCCTTGTGCGGGATCAGGGGGTCGAACCTGTCGGGTGTAAGGAATAATACCAGCAGGACGAGCAGGGGATACAAAGCAAAGACAAAGGTGCTGACCCAGATCTCGGACGGTATAAACCATCCGGAGCCTGTCTTGAACATCCATACAAGATCATATGTAATGAAAGGACCTATCAGCAGGGCAAACAGCAATAAAAAGAATTGATTTCTGCTCAGTAGCAGGCATCCCTTGTTCAGGGCCATCAGCAGACGGGCTTCGTCTTCCAGCTCGCGCAGCTCGTCCTTATAAAAGCTTCGGATAGTGGTAGCGTAGAACTGTGCAAAGTCGCCATTTTCGTCCAGGTGGTTCTCGATGAGGATGCAGATATGATCCAGGAGATTCATACGCATGCTCTCCGTCTCGATGCCCCGCTGGCGGAGGTCGGCGAGTATAAGATCTATCTGTTGGTCGTTGAGCTGGTACATCAGGCCATTTTTGGTTTTATTTCCAATAAGGCGATCATCGTATCCATAAAGTTCGTCAGTTCCTTCAGCTTTTCACGGGTGGCTGCTTTGCCGGTGGGGCTCAGGCTATAATATTTTCTTACTCTCTTGCCGATGTATTCTACTTCCGTGGTCACCAGTCCATCTGCTTCCAGCGCGTGTAGTGTCGGGTATAAAGCTCCTTCCGTGATCTGTATCTTGTCACGTGTCATTTCTTTTACCTTCTGGGTGATCTCATAGCCGTACATTTTTTTGTTGTCGGCCAGGAGCTTCAGCACGATGGTCTTTAATGTGCCTTTTAACAATTCCGGTGAATAGGTCATGGTGAAAGAATTCGTACAACGAATATACATACAATAGTTTACTCCGTCCTGAACACCTTGTTCAGGATATGGTTGGTATGTTTCAGGGTGGTGGTGAGCTCCTCGGCCTTCTCCGTGCTGATAGGCTGGGATTGTTGGGACTGGTCTTTTTCTTCCGGGCTTTTACCCCATTCCATCAATCCGTATATAAAAAAGATGCCTACTTCGGTGAGCAGTCCTGCCGTCAGGGCGATGCTGCCATAATCCTTATGTTCCAGCTTGGCCCAGGCGCCGAATATTACCACGGCTGCTGCAAATGAATACACGGTGTTGATCAGCTTTTCAAGACGCATAATTGTGTGTTTTTAGGGTAGAGCGTATTCATGGGCGTTGTTTTTCGGGATGATATGGATAAAGGGTCGTTGAATGTCCAGTCGTATATGCGCTCCATAGGGGATCAAGGGCTCCAGCCGGGACGGGGTCAGGTATAGTACCAGGAGGACGAGGAAGGGGTAAAGCGACCAGGCCAGCGTATCGCCCCAGAGGCTGAGGGTATTATTTATCCTTGCCTCCGAGGGATTGTCCTTTTGATACCGGACGGACACGGGAGATCCGGGGGCGAGGTTGACATTGCTGTTGCCATTGAAGAAAATGCTGTCTTTTCCTATCGTGAATAAGATCACCGGGTGGGAGCTGGTGCCGATGGAGGTGAGGGTATGTCCTGTAAAGCAGAATGTCCCTATGGTATGTTGGGAGCGGGCCAGCCAGTATAGCTTGTAGCCTGTCTGGGGCAGGACAAAGATGCACAGCAGCAGGACAAAAAATATATTCCGGGACAATAGCATAAGACAAATATACATAAGAATACGATGTATACAAATAAAAAATTTTTTGGCGCTGTCAATAAGCTAAGAGCCCTCCCAGCAGGCCTGCGATAAGGGTGTTGAGGAAGTTGACCATATCATTGCCAAGCCAGCCCTTTCTTTCCAGGGAGGCGCCCAATATGGAATCCGTAAGATTGCCGATAGTGCCTGACAATACGATGATCCAAAGTCCTCTGTTCCAGCCATGGCCGGCTGCGTATAGCAGGGCGATGACCGAGGAGCCGGCTACCCCGATCAGCGTACCTTCCAGGCTAACGACGCCATCGAGTCCCCGCCGATCGCGTCTCCATGTCAATACATTATAATAACGGCGGCCATATACCATGCCCAGCTCGGAGCTCAGGGTATCTGCCGTTGCGGAAGAAAGGCTGGCCGCCATCAACACTTCCAGCAGGTGCCGGTGACCGGGGAGATAAATAATACCCAGGCCCGCGAGGGCGGCGACTCCTCCATTGGCCAGCACCTGTCCGGTGGTACGGGTCGACTGGGCAGCCGCACCCTTTTGATCTTTGGGACCTGCTTCCCCGGGGCGGGCTTTGGCGTGCCAGCTGGTGGCGGCTGTGCCCAGGACGAAGAATACCGTGAGCATCGATATGCCTGTGTAGCCGCCACCGGAATATACCAGCCAGCCTGCCACTCCTCCGGTGAATGCAGCGGGAATGGTCAGCTTTTTCCATCGGACGCTGGCGACGATCCCGACTAACAGTAATAACAATACGATAATCTGCTGTCCTGATAAATGCATGGTTATTTTACGGGTCGGGCCCGTTGGAAATTTAGTCCCTCCCGCAAAACGTCTAATGACGGGCTTATTGGCCGAAGAGTCTCTCACTCCGTTCGCAGACTCTTATGTGCGGATGGACAAAGATAGCCCATTCAGATCCGTGGGTCCGGAATAATATCCGGCAGGACTTCGGCATGGCAGCCCAGGTCCTTTAACAGTCGGATGATGCGGCGTGATTCCACACAGCCCGTTGCGGATAGCACCCGCAATATACGGTCGCAATCTTCGAGGTCAAAGTTTGCCTTATAGCCTGTGAAAGCTGCATGTATCCGCTCCAGCAGTATTTGTGCTTCCCGCTGGCCCTTTACGTCGGTGATAAAAACTTCCACCATGCCTGTAAGTTACCGTCAATCTCCTTTTTATACAGGGGGGTATTATGACATATTAAGGGTTTATCTTGACATTTTTCCCCTCCAGCCAGGCGGGCAGCATTTGCCCAATGATAGCGGTCCAGCCTGCGACAAAGTTTTCTTTCCTGAAATCGTCTATATCCGGGAATGTTTCGAGCCCTTCGTGCGTCAGCTTTAGTCTTGTCTTAGTTCCTTCTGCAAACAATTCGAACGTGACGTAGGACAGCCCTTCATACCCCTTGTACGTCCAGCTGTATTGCAGCTTGCGACCTGTTACCACTTCCGTCACCTTACAAAGATGGATATATATACGGCCTTCATTATTACCCTCGAACTGGAATTCAAATCCTACTTCGGGCTTGAAGTCGCTGACATCAAAATACCATTGCCTCATTTCATGCTTGTCGCTAATAGCCTTCCAGACCCTTTCCATGGGCGCTGTGTAGATACGCTCGATGACAAATGGCTCGTTCTTCATAAATCGTAATTTTTGGTGGAGGAATATTGTTTGCTTATAGGTAACTGATCGGTTACAAATCTATATTATCCTACTGCCCGGGCAAAATTTTTTTTATTCCTGCTATTTTTTGAGCTGTAACATTGGGCGTTCTGTCTGCGTCTTAACAGTCTGAGCGGACCAGGGGTCCGCTGACTATGACCGAGCCTGCGAAGGTTGCGACCGGGAAGGACCGTGGCGAAGCAGGTCAGACGAAGGTCTCCATCATTAGCTGTGCACCGGGGATAGTTAAAATTTTGAAAAAAAGACATCACCGGTGCACAATACAAAAGAGGAGCGAGATTTTATTGTATTTTGTCTTGCCCCTATATCCTTACTTATGATAAGATCATCTCTCACCTGCTGCCTTGTCCTGCTTAGCCCCCTTTTGAAAGCCCAAGAGGATACCCTATCAAAATATATTCCGGCTTATGCGTATACTGTCGTCTATAGCGAGCCGCTGGCTCTTTTGGATGGCTTTAATGGCATGAGCGGACGTCTGGGGGTGGAGCATGCGTGGAATAAGAAATTGGCCGTCTATGGAACGGGAGGGGTTTATTTCGAGCAGGGCTATATGTTCAGGGTGGGTATAAAGCGATTTTTCCATATGAACGATGATAATGCCCGTTATTATTGGGGCATAGACTATATGCATAACTGGCATATACACACCGTACATGATCACTATTCCACGGATGAAAGCAAGCTTTTTTCTTTTACGGAAGAAAAGAACATGCATATTCTCGACTTTACCATGGGGATGGATCTTGATAAGCTATATGATTATCATGAGGGTATATATGAACGCGCCAGCGCCACTCCTGGTAATTCGCTTGTTCCGGACCTTCGCGCGGGGATACGGATTGGAAGGGTCTTCGCCGTCCGCCGCCGACAGGAATATTGAACGGCCTGTGATGTCCGATGCAACATTTGCCTTGTTGCTGTGTCTCTTATCGAACCGGGGAACCTGTTTCCCGGCTGGAGCCGACGAAGGCCTACAGACATGAACGATTTGCAGGCATTGGCTATTTTTGCGGGAAACCCAATGCCTGTAATATGAATAATCACTAAACGCATACCCATGTGTTTTAAAGCCTCTATGATCATTATCCATCGTCCCTTTAGGGCTGTTCACGAGGAAATGTTGCTGAGACACCTGAATTTCAATGACCTGGAGTTTCGGGGGACCACTACAATGGAGCGTTGTATTTATCCGGGGGATAAGTCCATCAGCATCGGGCATTACAATGATAATATCATCATATGTGAGGATTATCTTCTTACAAGCTACCTGGAGGTCACGGACGACCCGGCGGGTCTTGCCGGATATGAGGAAGTGCTTTCCGGCGTTTTTCCGGACTCGGAGATCTTGACGGTAGCCTGCCATGCCAGTGTCAATTATCATTTGTATTCCCTGGTAAAGAATGGAGAGAAGCTGCGCTTTAAAAGAGTGATCGCCTCCAGTCCCATTCTGGAATATGGCGACCGGCTGGCGGAGGAGGAGGTCATTTATGCGGAATCCCGTGTCATCGAGGGAAAGAGATTGTTCGACGGCCGCTGGAAGGAGGATCATCATAATCATGCTGTCACTGAAGACCAGCTGATGGAGGATTTTGCATTCGGAGTTGCCAAAAGGCATTTAGGGGTAAAGATCTCTTCCGGAGAAGAAAAGGCATTGATGGTAGGGACGCCCTTTAAAAAATTTGTAAAGACGCCGCATGTGGCGGTAAAACCAGCTTCCAACCTTCGCAACTGGTGGAAATTCTGGTAGATTTTTCCTATCTTTTCGACCATTGGAGGACTTCTATGAACGTTTATTTTATCAGTGGAATGGGGGCGGATGGGCGATTGTTCAAGCATATCCGTCTGCCGGAGGGATTTCAGATGCACTTTGTGCAATGGATCACACCGGAGGAGGAAGATACCATTCCCACTTATGCATCCAGGCTGCTGCAACAGGTAGATACCACGCAGCCTTTTGCGCTGGTGGGCGTTTCCCTGGGAGGCATCATGGCTGTGGAGATAGCCAAAATATCTTCCCCGGTGGCCACCGTTATCATCGGATCAATACCTGTGGCCGCGCATTTGCCTCGCTATTATGTTACGCTGGGGAGGAGGCTGGGGCTGCTGCGCGTGCTGCCTGGCTCCTTCTTTAAAGGAGCTGCCTCTCTCAAGCGATGGCTCACCAGCGAGACAGCGGAGGATAGAAAGCTGGTTTGGCAGATGATCGACGAGGCGGATGGCGATTTTCTCCTATGGGCCATGCGGGCGGTATTAAAATGGGAAAATAAAGAGTTGCCTCAACCTTTATGGCATATTCATGGCGCAAGGGACATTGTCTTCCCCATCATGCTGACCCGTCCCAGTCATATCATCCGGAAAGGCGGGCACCTGTTCATCATGACCCATGCGGAGCAGGTGAATGGGATCCTGCAGGATATCCTTGCGGGTCCGGGTGGCAAGCTCATGGCCGGATGACGGCCCATGCTACCCGGTAGAATTCATACCCATTTAGTATGGACTTCCGTTCGGGCAAATATTGCAGCCTGTATTCCGCCGCTCCTTTATCTTCTTTCAGGGTCATTCCATAATGGTCCAGGTAGGAAGGTAATTCCTCCGGCCGGAAACCAAAGGTCCAGCGTTCCTCTATTTCGTCCAGGTCCCGGATCAGCCGCTCCGCTCCGAAAAAGGCGGCGGGATCTTCCAGCACTTTCCTATCGATGTAGGTAAAGATCACCGAAGAGCCTTTTGCCATCTTTCCGGCCAGCGCAAAGACGGCGTCGATGGCATCCCGCTGCAGATAATTGGTAACGCCCTCCCAGATCAGGGTGGTAGGTATGGAGAGGTCCACCTTCTGCTGCTGGAGCAGCTCTTCAAGGCTTTGCCGGTTGAAGTCGATGGATAAATAGCGTGTATTGGATGGGAGGGAAGGCATGTGCGTCCCTAGAATTTTCAGCTTGCGCCGGGCCGTGTCGGGGTGATCGATCTCTATGACCGGCAGCTTTTGCAGGGATGCCAGCCGGAGGTTCCGGCTATCGAAGCCCGCTCCAAGGATAATGATCTGTCCGGCCCCTTCCCGGATGGAGCGTTCCAGCATGTCGTCAATAAAACGTGTCCTTGCCAGGGCCGAGGCGAGGGCGCCCGGTATCCTTCTTTGGAGAATATAGTAAAAGAGGCGTTCTACAGGGGGGATGGAACTTAATTTGCAGGCCAGCCTGTAGCCTCTGTCTAAAAAATGTATGGCGTACGGGTCTGTAAAAAGACGCCGCGCCTTTGGGCGCCTTGTCTCCATGGCTCTGTACAGGGCCATGAATTGGGCCGTCCGGCTGGGAGTACCTTTCTTCATGGGATAAAGGTACCGCCTGTCAGCGCCCGGGTCAATGAACCTATGTTAAGTTTTTTCGTATCCTGCTCAGGGCCTGGGGGGAGACCTTCGGCGGAGCTCCGGGCACTCGCTCCTTCCCGGTCGTAACCTTCGCTGCGCTCGGTTACCAATAAAGCTGGCAAGGTATTTCAGGGGTACGTGCCGGAGCAGGTGTGGATAGTCCCGCATCAACGCCTTGTATCGCAGTTCGGCTCCGTCTTTTAAAAGGGACATCTGCCGCTGATTTTTCCGGATGTATAGTTCTTCGGCCGCCAGCCGCCCGATCCTGTCCCCTACGGTGGTCCGGGCATACATTTCCTGCAGGTGGCCATACCCGATACTCCACAATACCGTATCCGTCAATGCCTCTCCGGAATACCGTACAGGCATGCGCGTAAGAAAGGAGTCATAGGCCGTGGCAAAGGAGCTTTCAAAGGCTATTTCGAAGGTGATATCCTTTTCCTCCTCTACGATGAAATAGCGGATAATGCCGCTGTCGATGAAATTAACATACTGCTCCACTTTACCGGCGGCGAGGATCAGCTCCTTTTTGCGAAAGATGCGCTGCTGCAGCCGCGAGACAAAGAAATCCCAGTCGCTGTCCGGCAATGGACTGAACCGCTGAAGGTAATTCCTTAACTTTGTATGTTCCATAGATGTTGAAGGCCCCGGCGGATGGCGGGGATATCCTGAATGTAATATAATCCCTGTAAATGGCAAATCCTTATATTTCCCTATTGCAGACTGCCTGGCGCTATGCCCGCAGGGAAAAAAGAAGATACATCCTCGTTTATGCGATGTTCATCGGGGCCAACCTGGTCTATGCCATGAACCCCATCCTGTTTGGCTGGTTCATCGGCAAGGTTGTCAAGGACAGCGCTCATGTGCTGCACTATACCCTTATATATGTGGGCTGTTATATCGGGCTGAAATTCCTGCAAT
>DASZWE010000219.1:0-5438 GCA_035546735.1 Puia sp. | reverse complement strand
TCGTGAATGAGGCGAAGGCGGCAAAGGGCGCATATAAGGCGGAGGGGGCGAAGGGCGTTAATGAGGCGAAGGCGGCGAAGGCTGACGGGGGAACGAATGGGTCGAAAGGGATGGAAGGAACAGACAGGACAGAAGGGGTGGACGTGGCGGGAGCCGTTTTACAGGTAGCGGCAGATGATACAGCGGGTCTGGCGGAGGCCTTGAAATCCCTGTATAAAAATGAGGGTATCCGTAATGAGCTGATAGAGAAAGGGGCGTCCCGCGTGGCTGATCTCAGTATCCGGGGGTCGGCGGCGGTGATCGGGGAGCTCCTGGAAAATGTCCGGAGGGCGGGTTGACAAAGCCCTGGTTCGTCGGGACATGAAAACTGATTAACTTGCGACTTGAAAATTTATCTATGGCAAGATCTTCAATCAACATCGATGTAATATTGGACGCTGACCGTGTGCCGGAGCAGATCAGCTGGAACGCTACGGATACGACGGCTGAAGCCGCCCGCAAGGCCAAGGCAATGATGCTGGCTTTTTGGGATGGGACGGATAAGACGGCTCTCCGCATCGACTTGTGGACAAAGGAAATGATGGTAGACGAAATGGCTGATTTCTTCTATCAGACCTTTATGACCATGGCCGAAACCTATCACCGGGCTACCCAGGACCAGGGTCTGACGAATGATATGAAGCAGTTTGCAAAGAATTTTTATAATAAATTCAGGGAACAACAATTAAAAAACAACAAGGCCTGACGGACCGGAACCGGGCCATAAAATGTGTTTGGCATGAGTTTAGAACAAAAAGTAATGGCAGAGCTGAAAACAGCGATGCTTGCAAAAAATGAAGCTGGCCTGCGTGGTCTCCGCGCCATCAAGGCTGCGATCATCGTCGCTAAGACGTCTGAAGGGGCAGGAGGGGTATTGAAAGAGGAGGATGAGACAAAGCTGCTGCAAAAACTGGTCAAGCAACGGAAGGACTCCCTGGAGATCTACCAGCAACAGCAGCGGGCGGACCTGGCCCAGAAGGAACAAGAAGAAATTGCCGTCATAGAGCAGTTCCTGCCCAAACAGCTGAGTACGGAAGAGCTGAAGGCCGCCTTGTCGAAGATCATTGCCGAGACGGGAGCTTCCTCTCCGGCGGACATAGGGAAAGTGATGGGAGCAGCTACCAGGCAGCTGGCAGGCCAGGCGGATGGCAAGACCATCAGCGCCACGGTGAAAGAATTGTTATCGAAGTAATATGTGGATCGATGTCCTGTTCGGGGTCCTTTTGCTGGTAGCTGTATTCAAGGGATTGCGGCGGGGGTTTGTCATCGCGGTAGTCGCCACGCTGGCATTTATCATCGGGCTGGCGGCGGCTATGAAGCTGTCTGCCACGGTGGCGGTGTATCTGAGAGAGCATACGACTTTGTCGGGTCGCTGGCTGCCGGTGCTGGCCTTTGTGCTGGTATTCCTGGCCGTGGTATTGCTGGTGAGGTGGCTGGGCAGACTCATGGAGGCGGCCATCGACCTGGCCATGATGGGATGGCTGAACAAACTGGCAGGTGTCCTGTTATACGCCGCCATCTATACGATCATACTGAGCGTATTGTTATTTTATGCTGTACAGCTGCGCCTTATATCCGGCAGCACGCTGGCCTCGTCCCTGACGTACTCCTTTATCCGCCCCTGGGGGGTGGTGGTGATCGATGGATTTGGCAACCTGATCCCCTTCTTTAAGGGGATGTTCACCCAACTGGAAGATTTTTTCGCCCACCTGAACAGAAGTCTACAGTAAGAGTGGACTAATAGGGCAGGATGCGTGAAGCGTACCAAGGAAGGTGGGTAATTTAGGTCCGCGGGTATTAGAACTATTTGAAATATTATCGGTTATATGTGCAACTTAGTTGTTGTAAATTTGCAGTAGATGATCCCGGAAAGGGGGTTTTTCGGGTAAATAGCAGGGGGTACTGCTTTTTTGGAAGAGAGGTATTTTTTTGCGGTAAATCGCTATTTTTACGAATAATTACCGGGATAGAATTTAACAGATGGAATACGAAATCAAACAAGAAGAAAAGTTCAGATTCATCGAGGAAGGGGTAGGAGAACCGCTGATATTACTACACGGTCTGTTCGGTGCGCTGAGCAATTTCAGCGGACAGATCGACTATTTCCGTAATCAGTACAAAGTAATCGTCCCGTTGCTGCCCTTGCTGGACCTGGATCTCCTGCACACGTCGGTCGGTGGGTTGGAGAAGTTCGTCCATAAGTTCATCGAATACCGCGATTATAAGGATATCAACCTTTTAGGTAATTCCCTGGGGGGGCATGTGGCGTTGATGTACGTTCTTCGTCATCCCGAAAGGATCAAATCCCTCACGTTGACAGGCAGCTCCGGGCTGTTCGAGAATGGCATGGGAGACACCTATCCCAAGCGGGGGGATTATGAATATATCCGCAAAAAGACGGAATTTACCTTTTATGATCCTAAGATGGCCACCAAAGAGCTGGTGGACGAGCTGTACGAAACGGTCAACGTGCGTTTGAAGGCGCTCAAGATCATCACCCTGGCCAAGAGCGCCATCCGGAACAACCTGGGCGAAGAGGTGAGCCAGATCAAGCAGCCTACCCTGCTGGTCTGGGGAAATAACGACAATATTACCCCGCCATTCGTAGGAGAGGAGTTCCACAAGCTGATCCCCAACAGTGAGCTGCATTTTATCGACAAGTGCGGGCATGCTCCGATGATGGAAAGGCCGGAAGAGTTCAATGGCATTCTACATAAATTTTTGCGAAAATTGAACGAACCGGCAGCGGTAGCCTGATTTATTACGTCTTAGTAGTTGTGATTTGTTTTCAAAATGATCTAGTACGTCCTTATGCTGAACAAAGAGATCATATCGGCCTCTATCCCATCCTTACACCTGAATGACCCTGTGTCCCAGGCCCTGGATCTGATGGCGGATTTTCATGTCACTCACCTCCCTGTCGTCATAGAAGATAAGCTGGCAGGACTGGTGAGCGAGGACGATCTTTTGAACGTAGAGGATGATTCCATCAAGTTGTCCCAGCTGCAGGCCGGCTTTTCCAAAATGGCGGCGCATGCGGAAGCTTTCTTTTTCGAGGCCGTGCAAATGGTCAACGAGTCGGCCCTGACCGTGGTGCCTGTGATAGCCGGGGAAGGAGAATATATCGGCTCCATCATTGCGACGGACCTGTTGAAGCAGCTTTCAAAGACCTGCGGGGTGGCCGACCACGGCGGCATCATTGTCCTGGAAATGGAAAAGGTCAGCTTTTCTTTTTCAGAGATCAGCAAGCTCATCGAGACCAATGACGCCCAGATCACACAACTGAATACTTATCCGGATCCCCAGTCCGGGAATTTCTTTATTACCTTGCGCATCAATAAGCTCGAGATCTCCGATATTATCGCTACATTCCAGCGGTACGAATATCAGGTCAAGTATTATTTTGGTGAGGAATTGTACGAGAACGAATTGCGTAGCAATTACGACCACCTGATGAATTATCTGAACATCTGATCGGCCCATCCCTGCGGTACGTGTAGCCGCCGGACAAAACCTATTATGGTCATAAAGAAGGATTGCAAGTTTTTTTGGATGATAGCACCTTTATTCTTTTGTCTCTTTACTTCCGCGCAACCTTCCCTTCCTTCTTCCTCTGCCGACACGTCAAAACCCTACACGGTTGGAAAGATCTATATATCGGGGAATAAAAAAACAAAGAATTATATCATCGAGCGGGAGCTGTCTTTCAAGACGGGGGATTCCGTCAGCCTGCACGACCTGGTCACGGCATTCCAGATGGCGCATGACAGGTTAGTCAATACGCATCTGTTCAACGATGTGGTCATTTACCTGAAAAATTTCCGGGGCTATGAGGCCGATATACAGATAGACGTAAAAGAAAGATGGTATATATTTCCCGTCCCTTATTTCAGACCTGTGGACCGCAATCTTTCCGCGTGGGCGGCCAGGCATTATAATCTCAACCGGGTGAACTACGGTGGAAAATTTACCCATTTCAATTTTACGGGTCGTAACGACCAGCTGACTGCGTGGCTGATCACGGGCTATGCCCGACAGATCGAGCTTTATTATAATCAGCCGTATGCGGATAAATCCCTGAAACATGGGTTTGGAGGCGGGTTCACCTATGCCCAGATGAAGGAGGTGGATGCGCTCACGGCGGGTAATCAACAATATTTCATCAACTCCGATACCATTCCCTATTCCGGCAAATACCTGAGCGAGCAATTTTCCGCCGCTGTCCGCTATTTCTATCGTCCGGGATTAAAAGTGCGGCATTTCGTGGGATTCAGCATGAACAGCTTCCGGATCGACAGTGCAGTAGCCGTATGGAATCCCCATTATTTCAACCACGGCAAATTAAAAGTGGTATTCCCGGAATTGTCCTACCGGTTCAGCTATACAGATGTGGATTATGTCGCTTATCCGCTGAACGGTATCATCTTCGAGACGGGGCTGACGCGCCGGGGGATCACGAAGGATATGGATTTCTGGCAATTCTATACCAAGCTGACGCGTGCATGGCCGGTGGGCTGGAAATGCTGGTTTGGTTTCGAGAATACCAATGTGCTGAAGTGGCCGCTTCATCAGCCTTTTTACAACCAGTCCCTGCTAGGTTATGGAGACTTCTATCTGCGGGGGCTGGACAGATATGTGGTAGACGGCACCGCGGGGTCTGTGCTACGTAATACGTTCTATCGTGAGCTGTTCAATTTCGACATACCCTTTATGCGCAAGGTTCGTTCGCATGACAGGATCCCTTTCCGCATCTATGCTACCGCCTTTGGCGACTGTGGTTATGCGTATAATGACGACTTTAAATCTAATTCGCTGGTCAACCGCATGTTATATTCGGGCGGGTTTGGATTGGACATCGTTACTTTCTATGATCTGAATTTCCGGCTGGATTATAGCTTTAATCAATTAGGGCAAAACGGGTTATTTTTACATATCAGAAATGACTTTTAAGACAATCAATTAATGAAAGTAGCGATATACAGCCGGGTCATCGAATATGAACAGCAGAGTGGCGTGCAGCGACTTTTTGACGAGCTGATCAAACAGCAGCTGCAACCTGTGATCCATCAGCCTTTTTTGGAGAAGATCGGATCGGCCTTTATGCTGCCGGGCAATGTGGGCAGCTTCCGGGAGTCCGGCGATCTGGATGATTCCATCGAATTCCTCATCAGTCTTGGCGGAGATGGCACCTTACTGGATACGGTGTCACTGGTGAGGGATAAAAATATCCCTGTGCTGGGGATCAATTTTGGCCGGCTTGGTTTCCTGGCCAGCATCGGCAAGGAGGACATCTCGACGGCTGTCACGGCGCTGGTCAATCGAACTTTTGTCGTAGACAAGCGAAGTCTGATACACCTGGACGCCAACAAACCTCTATTTGGCGATGTACCCTACGGATT